>NZ_JADBTF010000513.1:0-10919 GCF_020246295.1 Microcystis sp. M090S1
AAACCGCCGACACCATCGGTCAAAGCATGGGGGCATCGCGGCTGGGGTTGTCTCTTTCATCGCCGATTTTTCAACGTAAAGTGCTTATTCTATAACGATTATACTCTATTATACTCTTGTTGAGCGTTTAAGTCCCACTAAGCTGAGCAGTTATCTTAATAGTGAGGTACGAAGTCTCTGGTTTTAGGGAACAGGCAAGAGGGAGTGCCGGAGTTGGGGAAGTGGGGAGAAGGGAGCAGGGGAGGGGGGAGAAAAAAGCTGATGACGGCTGAGAGCGGGGGGAATCATGGCCATTTACAATTGCTTAATAATTGTTGCCACTGCCGTGATAATATGTCTTGTGGCTCACCTGAGCGTCATAGCTCGGAAAGCAATCTAGATATTGAGATTAGTCTATCGCTGATTTAGGTGTACCTTGTCTGATCCATCGATCGAATCTCCCCCAACCCCAGAAACCAACCCGCCGTCAGATCCGATGCGGGAATACTATCAACTACAAAACACTTTATTGATCACCACCCTGATCTTAAGCGGTCTGATCTTTATTCCCGTGTGGTGGTTTTATTCCCTCAATACCGCCCTTAATTACCTATTAGGGGCAATGGTGGGAGTTGTTTACCTAAAACTCCTGGCCGGGGAAGTGGAAAAATTGGGGGTAACGAAAAATCGGGTGGGCAAAAAAGGATTAGCCCTATTCGCTGGATTAATCATCATCGCTAGTCGTTGGCAAGAACTGCACATAGTGCCAGTTTTTTTGGGTTTTTTGACCTATAAAGGGGCGATCATCGTCTATACTCTGCAAACCATCTTCAAGTTGGAGCAGAAAGCCGATTCCTAAACCCTTTGACCGTTAAAATAACCCTGATTTGCGAACCCGAATCTCTCCAAGGTGAAAATGTTAGACAGTTTAAGTGTGCTTAATTTTTATAGCCTCGCTTCCCTGGAAGTGGGACAACACTGGTACTGGCACATCGGCGGACTAAAAATTCACGGGCAAGTGATCGCGGTCTCCTGGATCGTCTTCGCTATCTTAATCATCGCCTCGATCGCCGCTACCCGCAAGATACAGAAAGTTCCTAGCGGTATTCAAAACCTCATGGAGTACGTTCTGGAATTTCTGCGCGATTTAGCCAAAAACCAGCTAGGAGAAAAGGAATATCGACCCTGGTTGCCCTTCATCGGCACCCTATTTTTATTTATTTTCGTTTCTAACTGGTTAGGGGCCTTGATTCCTTGGAAGTTAATCGAACTGCCCGAAGGAGAATTAGCCGCCCCCACTAACGACATCAATACCACGGTGGCGTTAGCCCTACTGACTTCCCTCGCTTACTTCTACGCGGGCATCAGTAAAAAAGGACTCGGTTACTTTGCTCACTACCTAGAGCCGATTCCCGTGCTATTACCGATCAAAATTTTAGAAGACTTTACCAAACCCCTCTCCCTCAGCTTCCGTCTTTTCGGAAACATCCTCGCGGACGAGTTGGTAGTGGCCGTATTAGTCTTCCTTGTCCCCCTAGTCGTACCCCTACCCCTGATGGCTCTCGGTTTATTTACCAGCGCTATTCAGGCCCTTGTCTTCGCCACCCTTGCCGGGGCCTATATCCATGAGGCCCTGGAATCGGAACACGAAGAAGAACACGCTTAAAAGCGAAGGACGAAAAAAGAAAAATTTCTTAGGGAAAAGTGTCCAAATAATAGGATAATAACTAAGAAATTATTGGTCGAATTCAGGATGAGCAACTGAATTCCCAGATCGTTCTTTCCCAAAAACTCTTTCGGGAGTTTTGAGCAGAAAACCAGCCATTTTTTACGGCTGAGAACGCGCTCTGTAAACAACAGATTGAAATTGATTAGTAAATAGAGGAAAAAATCACCATGAACCCCACAGTAGCTGCCGCTTCCGTTATCGCCGCCGCCCTCGCCGTTGGTTTAGCCGCTATCGGCCCCGGCGTTGGTCAAGGTACCGCTTCTGGAGAAGCTGTTTCCGGTATCGCCCGTCAACCCGAAGCTGAAGGAAGAATTCGTGGTACCCTTCTCCTCAGCTTGGCATTCATGGAATCCTTAACCATCTACGGCTTGGTTATCGCTCTCGTTTTACTGTTCGCTAACCCCTTCGCCTAATTAAAAAAGCAGTGGGCTATCAGCCCCCAGTCCGCAGCTTGGCGGCAGAGTTTTCAAAACTCTAAAAAAACGCCAAAGTAGCCAACTAAAAAGTCTGGTTTTTGGGACGGAAGGCTGATAGCTAGTTAAGGGAATTTTGCTGATCCCCCCTGAATGTTCATTGTTAAAGCAGGGGGATCGTCTTCCTTTTTTGAACCTGCCTATAGCTTCTATTTATCAGGAATAAATCAATGTTTGATTTCGATGCCACCCTGCCAGTGATGGCACTACAATTTATCCTTTTGGCAGTGATCCTGAACGCCGTTTTTTATAAACCCCTCAGTAAAGTTTTAGATGAACGGGCGGAGTATATTCGGCAAACAGAAAGCGGAGCCAAAGAACAACTAGCCAAAACCGAAGCACTGATACAAGAGTACGAATTGCAATTAAGTTCGGCTCGTAAACAATCCCAAGAGATTATCGCCCAAGCGCAAGCCGAGGCCCAAAAACTAGCCAGCGAAAGAGTTGCCGCCGCCCAAAAAGAAGCGATCGCTCGTAAAGAAGCCGTCGCCACCGAAATTGCCCAACAGAAAGAAGAAGCCTTTCGTTCTCTAGAAGGACAAGTGGCCTCTCTTTCCCGTCAAATTCTCGAAAAACTCCTCGGCCCCGAACTCGTTCGCTAAACCCCAGCCATTGGTTAATAACAGTGATCAGTGAAAAGATAGAAGTCAGTCGTCAGGAGTTAGAAGACTGATAACTTACCTCTGATAACTGATAACTGATAACTGAATAACCTACTCCCCGCCCTCAATAATCATGATCATCGACACAGTTTTATTATTAGCCACGGAGGCGAAGGAAGCGGCAGCAGAGGGATTCGGCATCAACACCGATATATTAGGAACTAACCTATTTAACCTCTCGATTCTGCTCGGTTTAATCATCTTCTACGGCCGCAAAGTTCTCGGACAAATCCTCGGGGAACGTCAGTCGAAGATTGCGGAAGCTTTAGCCGAAGCTGAAAACCGGAAAAATATTGCCGCTACCGCCCTCGCCGAAGAACAGAAAAAACTCGCCCTGGCAAAACAAGAGGCGGAAAAAATTATCGATAACTCTCGATCTAGAGCTAAAGCTGTCACCGCCGACATCGCCGCCCAAGCCGAACTCGATATTCAAAGAATGCGCGAAAGTGCCGCTAAAGATCTCTCGGCGGAACAGGATCGCGTTTTAGTAGAATTACGCCAAAGAATTACCGCTTTAGCCTTAGCTAACGTGGAATCCCAGTTAAGCACCGGCCTGGAAGAATCGGTACAACAAACCCTAATTGATCGCAGTTTGGCCAACCTAGGAGGTAAATAGATGCAGGGAAGTTTAATCAGTTCAGAAATCGCCGAACCCTACGCCCAAGCATTACTTTCCGTCGCCCAAAGCAGCGGACAATTAGAAGCGATCGGCGGCGAAATTAAATCCCTCTTAGAATTGTTGGAAAATGCTCCCGATCTAAGAGCTTTTATCGGCAATCCCGTCATCAAAGAAGAAGCTAAAAAAGCCGTTCTTTCCCAAGTAATGGGAACCAGTGCCAATCCCTATTTAACTAACTTCATGATGTTATTAGTCGATAAACGTCGGATTCAATTTTTAGAACCCGTTTGTCAACAATATCTCACCCTGGCTAGAGTGCTGACTAACACCGTTTTAGCGGAAGTTTCCTCGGCCACCGAATTGAACGATAGCCAAAAACAAATCGTCATCGACAAAGTGAAAACCCTGACCGGGGCGAATGTGGTCGAACTGAAAACCAAAGTTGATACCAGCCTGATCGGTGGTGTGGTGATCAAAGTCGGTTCTCAGGTCTTTGATGCCAGCATTCGCGGTCAACTACAACGCCTCAGCCTCTCCCTGCGCTAAGGTCATCTAATCTCCCTTTTTTGCCGTTTTTTCACCTTCTAATTTTTTACTTTTTCCCAGATTAAACTATGGTAGCTATCAGACCCGACGAAATTAGCACGATTATTCGTCAACAGATCGAATCCTATAACCAAGAAGTACAGGTCTCCAACGTGGGAACCGTCCTGCAAGTGGGTGACGGTACTGCCCGCATCTACGGCCTACAACAAGCCATGTCGGGAGAACTATTAGAATTTGAAGATGGAACCGTCGGCATCGCCCTTAACCTCGAAGAAGATAACGTCGGTGCAGTGTTAATGGGTGACGGTTTCGGGATTAAAGAAGGCGGTACGGTGAAAGCTACCGGTAAAATCGCTCAGGTTCCCGTGGGTGAAGCCTTAGTCGGCCGCGTGGTTGATGCTCTCGGTCGTCCCATCGACGGTAAAGGGGACATCATCACCAGCGAAACCCGTCTGGTGGAATCCCCCGCCCCCGGTATTGTCGCTCGCAAATCCGTCTGTGAACCGATGCAAACCGGCATTACCGCTATCGACGCCATGATTCCCGTCGGTCGTGGTCAACGGGAGTTAATTATCGGTGACAGAAAAACTGGTAAAACAGCGATCGCCATTGACACGATCATTAACCAGAAAAGCGAAGACGTGATCTGTGTCTATGTCGCCATCGGTCAAAAAGCCTCCACCGTCGCCCAAGTAATCGACACCCTCACCCAAAGAGGCGCCATGGATTACACCGTGGTGGTGGCCGCTAACGCTAACGACCCCGCCACCCTCCAGTATATCGCCCCCTACACCGGAGCTTCGATCGCCGAATACTTCATGTATAAAGGCAAAGCGACCCTAGTTATCTACGATGACCTCACCAAACAGGCTCAAGCTTATCGTCAGCTATCCCTGCTCATGCGTCGTCCTCCCGGTCGGGAAGCTTACCCCGGCGACGTTTTCTATCTCCACTCCCGTTTACTAGAGCGCGCCGCTAAACTCAGCGATGCCCTCGGTGGTGGCAGCATGACCGCCCTGCCGATTATCGAAACCCAAGCCGGTGACGTTTCTGCCTACATTCCCACCAATGTAATTTCGATTACTGACGGTCAGATCTTCCTCTCCACCGACCTCTTTAACGCTGGTTTCCGTCCCGCTATTAACGCTGGTATTTCCGTATCCCGCGTGGGTTCGGCGGCCCAAACGAAAGCGATGAAGAAAGTTGCCGGTAAATTAAAACTCGAATTAGCCCAGTTTGACGAATTAGAAGCTTTTGCTCAATTCGCTTCTGACCTTGATGCGGCCACCCAAGCACAACTGGCTCGCGGTCAACGTCTGCGTCAAATCCTCAAACAGCCCCAAAACTTCCCCCTCGCCGTTTGGGAACAGGTGGCGGTGGTTTATGCCGGTTTAAACGGTTATCTCGACGATATCGCCACCGATAAAGTTATCGATTTCTGCACCGGTTTACGGGAATACCTGAAAACCAGCAAACCTCGCTACGTTGAGATCGTCAGCACTGAAAAACAACTCAACGACGAAGCGGAAGGCCTGCTCAAAGATGGCATCAACGAGTACAAACAGGCTTTTAAATAATCTCGGTAATCAGTAAATGAATGTTGGTAATGGGGGTTAGGTTTTGGGGGATGGGGTGTTGAGGTTTTGGGGTTTTGGGGTATGAGTTGAAATTTTCCTATCTCCCCATTTCCCTGTTTCCCCACCTCTCCATTCCCTCCTAAACCCCGACTCTTGACTGATAACCGATAACTGATAACTGATAACTGATAACTGAATTATGCCTAATCTCAAAGCGATTCGCGACCAAATTCAATCGGTCAAAAATACCAAAAAAATTACCGAGGCCATGCGTCTGGTGGCGGCCGCAAAAGTGCGCCGCGCCCAAGAACAAGTTCTCTGTACCCGTCCTTTTGCCGATGCCCTCGCTCAGGTACTTTATAATCTCCAAGGTCGTTTAGCCTTTAGTGATGTTAATTTACCCCTACTGGCCCAACGGGAAGTAAAAACCGTGGCTCTGTTAATAGTCACAGGCGATCGAGGTCTTTGTGGCGGTTATAATACTAACGTCATCCGTCGTGCCGAACAACGGATGAATGAATTAAAAGAGCAAGGGATTAAGTATCAATTAGTGGTTGCCGGCCGGAAAGCGGCACAGTATTTCGAGCGCCGGAATGCTCCCATTGCCGCCAAATTTATTAACCTCGAACAGATTCCCACTGCCGATGAAGCTGGCACGATTGGGGATGAATTGCTTTCCTTATTTTTATCGGAAACAGTCGATCGCGTCGAGTTAATTTATACTCGTTTTATCTCCCTGATCAGTGCCACTCCGGTGATTCAAACCCTGTTACCTTTAACTACCCAAGGTTTAGCGGTACAGGATGACGAGATTTTCCGTTTGGTGACTAAAGAAGGAAAATTTAAGGTACAACGGGAAAAAATGGCCAGCCAACCAGCGCAGGTTTTTCCCCAAGACATGATTTTTGAGCAGAATCCCGTCCAAATCCTCGATTCTCTCCTACCTTTGTACTTAAATAACCAATTACTGCGCGCTCTCCAGGAATCGGCAGCGAGTGAATTAGCAGCCCGGATGACGGCAATGAGTAACGCCAGCGAGAACGCCAGCGAGTTAATCGGGACTTTAAGCCGTACCTACAACAAGGCGCGTCAAGCCGCTATTACCCAAGAATTGCTAGAAGTAGTAGCGGGAGCCAACGCTCTCTAGGTTTAAGCCATTTTTTCTTCTGATTATCAGTAGGAGTGATTATTTTCACTCCTTTTTGTTTGGTGGATAGTGACCAACACTTTTTAGAAACTGATCAACAGATTGTATTTGTATTGAGCGAAAAGGATTAAGAACCAACAGATCTTTATCTCCACTGATAATCAAATCAGCTTTACCACTAAGCGATAACTCTAAAATCTTGTCATCCTTGGCATCACGGCACTCGTTGACAACATCTACCACCTCAATCAATATTCCCCTATCTATAAAGCTGTCTAAAAATTCTTCCCTTTCTTGATCTGTGATATATTTTCTAAACTTTGCACGACTGAGAACTTCGTCAATTTCTTCTATTAGTTCTAATGAGAACAAAATGTTGCCGTTTTGGAGTGCATACCTAATTGCCAAGTCAGGATTACTGCCCTCAAACAGCAAAGAGCTAATGATTACGTTGGTATCAAAAACGTATCGCACTTTACTCACTTAGCAAATTACTCAAAATTTCGGGAGTTAAGCCTCTAGCTTGTGCTTTCCGACTGATATCACTCATAATAGCCTCTAGTGGGCGGCGTTTTCTAGCAAATTCTTTCAACCTCAAACTAAGAAGAGCATCAAGCTTTTGGCGATCAGCAAATATAGCTGATTCATAAATTTCGGCCGATTCCGCGTCAACACGAATTTTAATCTCTCTAACTTCCATAGGTTTTACATACCAAAGAATGTTTCTAAACTATTTAAAACTCTCTCTGACTATATACTAGACGAATTTTTCCAGATAATACCCCCAATTAAGATTTTATTGAGAATTTATTCTCGCACCTCTAGAAGTTTAAGCCATGTCACTCGCTGAGTTAATTCCTCTGGTCAATAATCTGGGCCAGTCAGACAAATTATCACTCTTCAAACTCCTAGCCACACAAATCCCAGACGCTGAACTACAATTCATCTTCTCCGCATCAGAGTACCCAATTTGGTGGCCCTACGACGCAACAGCAGCAGCAAACATCCTGGGGCAGATGATTCAGGATGACCAAGGGGCATCTGCTCATGCCTAGTAAAGTTGAGTTTCCCTTTTCTGAGGATAACGCATTACCGACCAGAACCTTGATCCCAAGCGGCGATCGCTCTGATAACATGAGCTACTTTATCATTCTGCCTCAAAATTGTTTTTTATTGGTCGGCAATAATTGTCTTCTTTTTTTGATTTTGTACGGTAAGTTTGGAACAATCATATTTAAAAAGGCAGAAAATCTTCATCAAGAATTTGCTCCAGCGATAGTCCCCACTCTCAGGCTCAATGACAATAAACCAGTCATAATATTCCCCTGCTAATTGTGGATAAACGCGGTCAAAAATCTCTCGACAACGCCGAGCTAAAGCTTTATCCTCAGCCTCAATTTTCGCTATTTCTTCAGCAGAAAGGCGATGTTGATGAGGAAAAATCGAACTTCCCAGAGGAACTTTTCGAGAGGTTATTTGGCTCATTTTGGCTAATTTTTGCCCAGTGGTGACAAATTTAACTAGAGACAGAGAGAAGAAAAGAGCCTGTTGTGTTTCGGAAATGACTATCGTTCAGGAGAAGTCATTCTTTGATTATTCTAACGATTTCTGCATCTAGTCGGAGCCGTTTTTTTCAGGACAATCGCCACTCTCCACCCAGCCCAATATTGGGAGTAATAAGCTAAATCCCGTCATATAATTGGAAAGGAGAATGGCAACATTAGAGGCTGAGGCGAGGGGAAACAGATGAAGGGCGATCCGGCTGTATTGAAGAAAGTGTCTGTCAGTCTTCCTTTTGGTATTGGTTCAGCCGAATGGGAGGCAGATCCGACTGAGAGAAGGGCTGCATGGTCACTTTATGTGGAATTGGTGACGCGCATTGCTGTAGAGCCACTGGAGGGGGAAGAAGGGCTGCTGCGTGAGGATTTGAACTCGCTGTATAGTTTATTTGGGACAACCCGCGAGATTCTCAAGGAAGCTGGTCCCGATGTGGGGGCTTCTCGCAATTCAGTGGGCGGTATTGCGATCGCTGTCCTGAATCGGGGGTTGCGCCGTTTTCTAGCCAAGTGGCATCCTCGCTTGCAGGTTTGGGAGGCCAAGCGCCCTGCTGATGTCAGTCCGAAGGAATACGAGCAGCAATGGACAGAAGAATCTGAATTGCGAAGGGAGTTAGAGGCTCTCAGGCGGGATTTAAGTCGGTATGCACTGGCTCTAGCAGAGATTGCTGGGGTTGAAAATTAGGGGAGGAGGTTCTTTAAATGTCTCAGCAGTTTGATGTTTTCCTGGCTCATAATAGTGTGGATAAACCGCAAGTAAGGGTGATCGCTAAAAAACTGAGGGAACGAGGGTTAAAACCTTGGCTAGATGAGGAACAAATCCCACCAGGGATATCATTTCAGGATGAAATTCAAAAAGCTATTCCCCTGATTAAATCGGCAGCTATTATTATTGGTACTAAGGGATTAGGAATGTGGCAGGTCATGGAACTGCGATCGCTTATTACTAAATTTGTTAATCAAAAAATTCCTGTTATTCCTGTTTTGTTACCAGGGGTTAATAATATTCCTAGTGATTTACTATTCCTACAAGAACTTAATTGGGTTAAGTTTGAGCAGATTGATGATGCTACGGCTTTTTATCGGCTACAGTGGGGCATTACCCAAGTTAAGCCAGAGTTACACCCCAAAACCGTACAATTGACTGCCGAGGAGTGGTTTAACAGTGCCTATAACAAAGGTGAATCAGGAGACTACCAAGGTGCGATCGCTGACTACAATCAAGCCATTAAAATCAAACCTGACTATGCTTATGCCTACAACAATCGCGGGTTAGCCAAGTATAACTTAGGAGACAAGCAAGGTGCGATCGCAGACTACAATCAAGCCATTAATATCAAACCCGACTATGCTCTTGCCTACAACAATCGCGGGGTTGCCAAGAAAAACTTAGGAGACTACCAAGGTGCGATCGCTGACTACAATCAAGCCATTAATATCAAACCTGACTATGCTCTTGCCTACAACAATCGCGGGATTGCCAAGGATGACTTAGGAGACTACCAAGGTGCGATCGCTGACTACAATCAAGCCATTAATATCAAACCTGACTATGCTCTTGCCTACAACAATCGCGGGGTTGCCAAGAACAACTTAGGAGACAAGCAAGGTGCGATCGCAGACTACAATCAAGCCATTAATATCAAACCTGACTATGCTCTTGCCTACAACAATCGCGGGTCGGCCAAGTCTGACTTAGGAGACAAGCAAGGTGCGATCGCTGACTACAATCAAGCCATTAAAATCAAACCTGACTATGCTCTTGCCTACAACAATCGCGGGGTTGCCAAGAAAAACTTAGGAGACTACCAAGGTGCGATCGCTGACTACAATCAAGCAGCACAACTTTACTCGCAGCAAGGCAATATGGAAGAGTATCGTAAGGCTCTCGACAGGATCAAAAATCTTGAAAAATGATTTTGGGGAAGGTTGTTCTCATAAAAAATAGCTGTTACTAAAATTAAAAAATCAAAATAAAGGACTGATGAATTAATCTATAATGCAAGAGAAAGGAGCTATTAGCGGCAGGCTATTTGAACCATCTAAAGCGGGAGGTAAAATTCTTAAATTATCCTATCAAGAAATAAAAAACTAGGCTATCCCACTGGACAGCCACCCGATCCAGATCTGGCTTACAAGTTGTGGAATAATGCTCACACAGCAACCCTTGAAGATTATGGTTTAAAAGAAGGATTTGGCGTTTTATTTCACCCAAGTATAGAGGATTAATCATGAAAGATACCGTACAGTTAACCCAACTTGAATTGGTGCTTCTCCAATTAGTTGAAAAAGGAAAAGGAAAATGGAGTTGGTACGAATTAGCTAACGCACTTTCCCGCAGAGATGTTCCTAGCCGTAGCGTGTGGATCTGAGAAGGGAACAGGGGGTCTTTGGTCGATTCTCGTTTTTTCTTCTCTCGCGCAGAGACTCGTAACCTGTAAGATATAACAACTTCAGGCAATTTGTCAAGCTTAGTTTTGGAGATTTCTAGAACGAAAACATATAGCGGTAAGCGCTTGAGTGAGATACAGACCAAGCTTTGCCTAGCATGGTTTATAGCTCGTGACACTGTACCTCATACGACTGCACACCGCTATAGGCTTTTTCCTACTTCAATACCTGGCACTGGTT
>NZ_JADBTF010000514.1:0-12826 GCF_020246295.1 Microcystis sp. M090S1
ATTCATGAATCAACCATACCCAAACCCCCCGTTGGGGCCCAAACCCCGGAGCGCATTAGTTTTTCGGTGGGATGCTTACACGCGATTGTTCATATTTTTGTACTAATTTAAGAGTCACTGATAATTGCTAATTGTCGGTATTTCTGCAAATGTGGGATGCACTCGCTAAAACTACTTTCTTTCACTTTTTACTTGACAAATGACCGGCTATTTGCTGCGGGGTCCGGTATTCAGGAACTAAATCTTGTAGGGACTTAACTAAGCCCTGACGGTCATTAACTTGAATATAATTAAGCAGTTGCTCTAATTTGATTTGCAATTTGTCCCAAGCAAGAAAGTGTTCATGAGCGCAAAAAATCTTTGGGTGAGGGGTGGGACGAGCTTTATCGGTATCGATTAATAATTCTTCGTAGAGTTTTTCCCCCGGTCTTAATCCTGTGATTTCAATATCGATATCTTGTCCTAATTCCAAGCCACTTAAACGAATCATCTGTAGGGCCAAATCGTAAATTCTTACCGGTTCACCCATATCTAACAGGAATACCTCACCCCCTCGGGCCATGGCTCCTGCTTGTATAACCAAACGCACCGCCTCTGGAATAGACATAAAATAGCGAATAATATCGCGATGAGTGAGGGTAATATTCTTACGTTGGGCGATTTGTTCCCGGAAACGCGGCACCACGGAACCGCTACTATCGAGAACATTGCCAAAGCGGACGATAGCGCAACAGGTGGAAGTGTCGGGTAAAGCGGCCAAAGCTTGTATAACTAACTCAGCACAGCGTTTACTGGCCCCCATAATGTTAGTCGGTCTGACGGCCTTATCGGTGGAAATGAGAACTAAATTACTAACTGAATTCTCGATCGCGGTCTGAGCGACATTTAAGGTTCCCCAAACATTAGTGTAAACCCCCTGACTAGCATTGGCTTCCACAAGAGGAACGTGCTTATAGGCGGCCGTGTGATAAATTGTCTCAATCTGGTGTTGTTGGATGACTCGGGACAGATGATTACGGTCGAGAACATTGCCTAGATAGGCATACTTGCGTAAATCGCTATAATTTTCGCTTAAATCAAGATCGATTTTGTAGAGAGAAAACTCGTTTAATTCGTAGATTACCAGGCATTTTGGCTTGAGGAAGGCGATTTGTCGGCATAATTCCGAACCGATGGAACCACCACCCCCGGTGACTAACACCGCTTTACCGGTGACATTTTTTCCCAAAAGTTCGGAATGAGGTAGAATTTCTTCCCGTCCTAATAATTCCGAGACATCGACACTGCGAATCTGATTGATGGTCGTTTCTCCCGATAAAATTTTTGAGAGGGGAGGGACGGTTTTAATGACGATGGGTAAAGTTTCTAGACTTTCGATGATTTGCCGCTTTCTGGCCTTGGCTACATTAGGAATAGCGAGAATAACCCAGTCAAAGGCTGTTTTTTGGTGCAGTAGTGCCAATTGAGAGGGGGGATAAACCCTAAAGCCTTGGATCACTCGGTGCTGCAAATCGGGATTATCATCAACAAAGGCCAATAAACGATAGTTGGGGTCATTTTGTAGGGAACGTGCCAATTGACGACCCACAACCCCCGCACCATAGATAACAATTGTCGGTTCTCTATCGACACTACTGACGTAAATATTCAGACGGTGAAAGACAGAACGAATCAACAATCTGATCCCAATAACCAATACTAGGGTTAACAATGCGTCGATAATCAGGACTGAACGCGGCAAAAAGGCATCCCCTTGAAAGTAGGCAATACTGATTAAAACCCCTGAACTATAGAGGACTGCTTGCAGCACGGAGGAAAGAAACTCTAAGCCTGTATAACGTACTACGGGACTGTAAATGCCTTTGAGAGAGAAAACTAGAGTTTTAACGGCAATTAATCCCAATATTTGCCCTAAAAAAGGTCTAATTTGCTCATATTCGAGGCTAAGATTAAACCTGAGAGAGAAGGCTAGATAGATGGTCAGACAAAAAATCAGGCAATCGGTGACAATTAAAAGAGATCGCTTCGATGACCTAGATAGGGAATTAGCTAATTTAAGGATTTTGTTGGCCAGTTTTCTATACATTATCCAATTGATTAATTAATCTTAAGGTAAATTTACTTAGCTCCTCTCGACTTTGTGCGATAATCAGTCCTTATTATTCGGACGAGTCTTGCTAGGCAGGGCTTTGAAGAATATATTTCTGGAAAATTCCCCCTATTCTTCTCCCTTCCACACAGAAACAAGAAGAGCCAATATTTTTTATAACAGTAGCGCTACCTGTCTTTCCGGAGATGATATCACCCAAACCCAATTATGTCAAGTGGCGGGATTTGTCAAGACTTTTTTTCCTTTTACCAACTTTTCATCTCTCCCCAAAAATTTTCTGCTCCCGCAAACTAGCCGATAAATCACCGCTAGTCAAGGTTAAAATCAAGAATTGACACAAAAATTTATCGAGTCAAGTTATGAGTAATCAGTACGATGCGATCGTGATTGGGTCGGGAATCGGGGGATTGGTGACAGCGACGCAATTAGCGGCAAAAGGGGCAAAAGTCTTAGTTTTAGAGAGTTATCTGATTCCGGGGGGCAGCGCAGGTTATTTTGAACGAGAGGGTTATCGTTTTGATGTGGGTGCTTCGATGATTTTTGGTTTTGGCAAAAAGGGGACGACTAACCTCTTAACCAAAGCTTTGGCAGCGGTGGATATGAGTATCGAAACCATTGCCGATCCCGTCCAGATTCATTATCATCTCCCGGACGGATTAGACTTAAAAGTTCATCGCGACTACGAACAATTTTTACAGGAATTAATTAGCCATTTTCCCGCAGAAAAAACTGGTATCCGGCGCTTTTACGATGAATGCTGGCAGGTGTTTAATTGCCTCAATAGTATGGATTTACTATCATTGGAAGAACCCCGCTATCTGACTAGGGTTTTTTTCCAGCATCCTTTATCCTGTTTGGGATTGGTCAAGTATTTACCCCAAAATGCGGGAGATGTGGCCAGAAAATATATTAAAGACCCGAAATTATTGAAATTTATCGATATGGAATGTTATTGTTGGTCGGTAGTACCCGCCGATCGCACTCCGATGATTAATGCGGGAATGGTCTTTAGCGATCGCCATTACGGCGGAATTAACTATCCCCGAGGGGGAGTAGGACAGATTGCTCTCAAGTTAGTCGAGGGATTGGAAAAAGCCGGTGGTGAAATCCAGTATCAAGCGAGAGTTACCAAGATTATTTTAGATGCAGGACGGGCGATCGGGGTAAGATTGACCAATGGTAAGGAATATTACGCTAAAAAGATTGTTTCTAATGCCACCCGTTGGGATACCTTCGAGAAACTACTCCCCCCGGAATCTCTCCCCCGCAGTGAAAAAAATTGGCAAAAACGCTATCAAAAATCCCCCAGTTTCCTCAGTTTGCATCTGGGAGTCAAGGCCGATGTATTACCGTCAGGAAGCGAATGTCACCATATTTTACTAGAAGATTGGGAAAATATGGAAGCAGAACAGGGAACTATCTTTGTTTCTATTCCTACCTTACTCGATCCCTCCCTAGCACCCCCGGACCATCATATCATTCATACTTTCACCCCTAGCTGGATTGATCAATGGCAAAAACTGCCCCCCCAAGAATATCAACAGAAAAAAGAGGCCGCTGCTAATCGTCTAATCGATCGCCTGAAAAAACTCTTTCCCAAACTAGATACAGGATTAGATTATATCGAAATTGGCACGGCCCGCACCCATCGCCGCTTTTTGAATAGAATCGATGGCAGTTACGGCCCAATACCGCGAAGAAAACTGTTAGGCTTATTAGGAATGCCCTTTAATCGCACAGCTATTCCTAATCTTTATTGTGTGGGAGATAGTACCTTCCCCGGTCAAGGATTAAACGCGGTGGCCTTTTCTGGTTTTGCTTGCAGTCATCGTCTAGCGGTAGATCTCGGTTTGCCTCGTCCCAGAGATTAAAAGCTGAAAATCAGGATTTTTACCGGCGAATTCTTAAACCGGAAGGGAATACTTGACAGCGTTTCTCAGATGGATGAAGCGCGTTTTTGCAACTGGAGTTTTTACTTCGGCAAGGTTTAATTTATACTTCATCTTGACGAGAAACGCTGTAGATCGGTTTTGCTGAAGGCGCGGGCAGCTTATTTTAGAGGAATTACTCACCAATGCAGCCAATAAAAACTGATAACTGATAACTGATAACTGATAACTGATAACTGATAACTGATGCTTACTCCTTTTGATTCCCCCAAATCTTTACATTGGCAGCAAAGCTTGCGAGCGCCGATTGTTCGTCAATTGGAGATATTTAGCTTTACAATGCAGTTTTTGACTTTTTTGCTCTGGGATCGTTTAACGGGGGCTAATAGGGGCAAAAAACGGCAAAGGAGAGCGAAATGGTTAGTAGATCGCCTCATGAATTTAGGACCAACTTTTATTAAAATTGGGCAATCTTTATCGACGCGAGCAGATTTAATTCCGCTCGAATATATCGAACAATTAACCCAATTACAGGATCGAGTTCCCGAATTTAATAGTCAAGAAGCGATCCGAGTTATTGAAACAGAATTAGGACAAACCCTAGATAATTTATTTGAAAGTTTTACCGTGTCTCCCCTCGCTTGTGCCAGTTTAGGACAAGTGCATCGAGCGCGGTTATTAAGTGGGGAAGAGGTCGTTATTAAGGTACAAAGACCGAATCTGGAAGGACTATTTAATCTCGATTTTGAATTGTTGCATCGTCTCACCCGTTGGTTAAATATTTTCCCCGTGGTGAAAAAATATAATTTAGAAGCTATCTACCAAGAATTCTTTGAGCTACTCTTTCAAGAAATCGATTATATTCATGAGGGCAAAAATGCCGATCGCTTTCGGGAAAATTTTAAGAATTATCCTCAGGTAAAAGTTCCTTTAGTTTACTGGCAATATACCACCCGCAGGGTATTAACTTTGGAGTATGTGCCGGGGATTAAAGTGGATGATCGAGAGACTTTACTAGCTAACGGTATTAATGTAGATGGGATTATTCAACTGGGGATCTGTTCCTATCTCAAACAACTATTACAGGATGGTTTTTTTCAATCGGATCCCCATCCGGGTAATATGGCAGTCAGTCAGGAAGGGGAGTTAATTTTCTACGATTTCGGCACGATGTTCGAGTTAAAGTCCGTCGCTAAAGATCAAATGATTGAAACCTTTTTCGCTATCTTGAGAAAGGATACGGAAACAGTCTTAAAAACCTTGATGTATATGGGGTTAATTGAACCCGTTGCAGAGCTGCAACCCGTGCGAAATATCGTGCAGTTTCTCTTAGATGAATTTCGCGATAAACCGGTAGATGTGAGGGCCTTTGAACAAATTAGCGATCAAGTGTATTTAATGTTTAAACAGCAACCTTTTCGCTTACCTCCCCAAATGACTTTTATTATTAAATCTGTCACCACTTTGGATGGGATTGCCCGCTCTTTAGATCCCCAGTATAATTTATTAGCAGCTAGTCAACCTTTTGTGAAAAGTCTAGCGGTATCGGGAGGAACTACCAACACCATGCTTACCCTAGCTAATCAAGCGCGCACTTTTCTTAAACAGCAATGGCAAAAAGGTAATAAAAACGAGAGAATGATCCGTCAATTAGAGGAAAAAATCGAGCGAGGAAATTTAGTTTTTCAAGTTAAGTCACGGGAAAATGAACGACTTCTGAAAAGAATTTATCTGGGAATTAAAGTATTAATTAATGTCTGTCTATTGGGATTTAGCATTATCTCAGCCATATTTTTATTAGACACCAACTATAGCAAACTGGCCATTATTCCCTTCAGTTTAGCCGGGTTATTTGCTTTATTTTTTCTGCGTTCTTCCATGGCTTTATTGATTCAGGAAAGATTAGATAAAATGTTAGAAAAGTAAATAATTATCATTTTTTTAGTAGATGGTTTTTGTTATCGGCAACAAAAATTAAAGTTTGACGGGCTGTCTGTTGACAAGATTTCCAGAAATTATCATAATGAAAATGTTTTCATTGCACCCAGCAGCAAGAGGACAGGAAAATGTTGTTAAAATCTTTAGCCCTTAGTTCCCTGGTCGGATTATCCTTAGTTACATCTATCCCAGTCTTGGCTAATCCTGGCGTTTCTCCAGTACAAACTAACGAAGCAATAATTGCTGTCGGTCAACAAAAAACCGATTTATTTGTTAATTTAACCACCGATGATCCTTGGCGAGCTGCAATGGCCATTGGTGTCGCCACCAATATGTTGAAAAAAGGTCACTCAACCACTATTTTTTTGAATATTACAGGGGTACACCTCGCCGCAACGACAATTCCTCAACACACTAACGGTATCACCGGTAAAACCCTGCAAGCAATGTTAGTAGATTTCATCAGTCAAGGGGGAAAAGTCTTAATTTGTCCCTCCTGTATGAAACAAGCAGCAATAAAACCCGAAGATCTAATTGCCGGTGTGGTGACAAGTTCCCCCGATTCCCTAGAAGCAAATTTATTTAACGAAACGGTTAAAGTAATTAGCTGGTAAATCTAGCATTTTCTAGAGAATCTAGAGACCTTAACAATAAGGTCTCTATTATTAGTAGATTTATTTTTGCTTAAAAGAGCGGCCGCTCTTGACTCAGTCGTTATACCATTTTTCTTGGTTCGTGGACCGCCCTCCCAGAAAGCTAAGCTGTTGACTATCTAGGGTTTGCTGAATATTACTGGAAGCCTACTAGAAAACGGTTTTGGCACTTTTTTAGTCAAAAAAGTGCCAGAGACAAACGTTGAGAAATCGATCCGAGGGACTCATACTAAATCCGTTGAGTATAGGCTACATATCAGGACAGGCAAAAGCTACTCATGCAAGAGGCAAAAGGGGCAATAAATAATCAGTCTTTAATAACCGGATTTAGTATTCAGATCTTGATTCGGCAAGGCCAGCACTCAAATTAATACTCGCAACCATAGAGAAAAGGTTATATAAATCTAGCTAATCATTTACTTGAGTAATTGGTATTTTACAAATCGCTGAAAGCAAGTCACCATAGGAATTAAGCAAATGCAGTTCCGAATCAAATCCTGTGGGAGATAAAAATTATGGTTGCTTTAATCACCCCAAAACCCGCTAAAACCAGCCGTTTAACCACACAAATCCAAGAAATCGCCGAAAATACTTTTACCTTGCGCTGTTTGGATTGGGATCGCGATCGTTTTGATATCGAATTTGGTTTAGAAAACGGTACCACTTATAACTCTTTTGTTATTCAAGGGGAAAAAACCGCCCTAATTGATACATCTCACCGCAAATTTGATCGCCTTTATCTGGAGGAATTAACTAAACTAATCAACATCAATCATCTTGATTATTTAATTATCAGTCACACCGAACCCGACCACAGTGGTTTAGTCAAAGAAGTTTTGGAATTAGTCCCAGAAGTTACCGTGGTTGGGGCAAAAGTTGCCATGCAATTCCTCGAAAACATGGTACACAGACCCTTTAAACAGTTAATCGTTAAAAGTGGTGATACTTTAGATTTAGGCAATGGTCATGTCTTAGAATTTGTTTCAGCCCCTAATCTTCATTGGCCTGATACTATCTTCACTTTTGATGCTAAAACTGCCACCCTTTTTACCTGTGATGCCTTCGGAATGCACTTTTGTGATGATCAAATCTACGATCGAGAAAAAGACCTGCTAGAAGCCGATTTTCAAACCTATTATAACTGTCTGATGCGACCGAATGCTCGTTCAGTTTTAGGGGCAATTAAAAGAATCGAGAAATTTGAGATTAATCTCATTGCCACCGGTCACGGACCCCTATTAAAACACCATATTTCTGATTGGGTGGGACGCTATCAAAATTGGAGTCAAGAACAAACTTCTGCCGATACTTTAGTGGCTGTATTCTTTACCCAAGATTACGGACAAAGTGAACATTTAGCTACTATGATTAGTCAGGGTCTGACTAAAACTGATGTGGTGACAGAATTAGTCGATATGAATAATGCTGATCCCCACGAAGTCAGAGAATTAATCAATCAGTCTAAGGGAGTTGTCATCGGAATGCCTCCCCAATCTTCCCTGACTAACCAGACGATTTTAAGCACGATTCTTGCTGCAGTTAATGGCAAACAAGCGGTAGGATTATTTGAGTCAGGAGGTGGGGAAGATGAACCAATTTTTCCCTTGAGAAATAAATTACAGGAAATGGTCGCGATCGAAGCTTTTCCTCCTCTTTTAGTTAAAGATAATCCCAATCAATCCCTCGATTTTATTGCCGATGAAGCAGGAACCGACCTCGGCCAATGGTTAAGCCGAGAAAAAACGATTAAACAAATTAAATCGATTAACAACGACTTAGAAAGAGCTTTAGGCCGTATTAGTACCGGATTGTATCTAATTACTTCCCAAAAAGCCGATTTATCTAGTGCCATGATTGCCTCTTGGGTGACACAAGCAAGTTTAAATCCTTTAGGTGTGGCGATTGCAGTGGCCAAAGATCGGGCAATGGTATCCTTTTTACAGCCTAGCGATACCTTTGTTTTAAATGTTTTAGCTGAGGATAATTACCAGAAATTAATGAAACATTTCCTCAAGCGTTTCTCTCCCGGTGCCAATCGTTTTGAAGGCATTAAAACCTATACTGCCAATAATGGATCACCAATTTTAGCGGATGCCTTAGCTTACATAGAATGTGAAGTCACCAGTCGTTTAGATTGCGGCGATCATTGGGTAGTTTATTGTACCGTTAATACCGGACGAGTTGCCCGTTTAGATGTCTTAACTGCTGTCCATCATCGCAAAGTTGGCAATCATTATTAACAGTTATCAGTTATCAGTTATCAGTTATTAAGTAGGGAGGCACAATTATTTGTAGGATGGGTTAGCGGTAGCGTAACCCATGCGAGCGTTGGGTTTCATGCTTCAACCCAACCTACGTTCATCTTATATTTAATTCCACCCACCTACTTAGTTATCAGATTTGATTGTTCAGTGGATAGTGTTAAGTAGGAAGTTGCCGCTTTCTTTTCACTGATTACTGTTTACTGCTCACTGATAACTGAAACATCCAATTCTATCAATCTTAGGAGAAATAAAATGTACGAACCAATTAAAAACCCTTCCCCAATGATGGTGCGAGTAGTGCAAGTCTTAGAAATGATTCAAGATTTAATTGTCATTTCTCTCTGTATCGGTTTATTTAGCTTCATGGTGTTAGAAGTCAGAGAAATGTTTATGTCTCTGCTGCCACCGATTCAATTTCGGATTATTACCGCCGATATTTTATTCCTCTTAATTCTAGTAGAATTGTTCCGATTGTTGATTATTTATTTGCAAGAAAAACGAGTTTCTATCGGTGTTGCCGTGGAAGTTTCTATCGTCTCGGTTTTGCGAGAATTAATTGTCAGAGGAGTCCTAGAAACTAATTGGACACAAGTATTAGCTGCCTGTGCTTTTCTAATAGTTCTTGGTACATTAATGGTGTTAAGAGTTTGGCTTCCTCCCACCTTTGAAGGTATCGATCCTGAACAAAAAGTTTCTGAACGTTATCGTCAACATTTAGTTAAAGAATTAACTGAAATAAACAGCAAAATTTAGTCAGTTATCAGTTATCAGTTATCAGTTATCAGTTAGAAGGGGATAGGGAAATGGGGGAATAGGGAAATGGGGAGATAGGGTAATTTCAACTAAAACCCTAAAACCCTAAAACCCTAAAACCCTAAAACCCAACACCCAACACCCAACTTAACAATTATGAGCACTACTACCTTAATTTCCAATCCTGCTATTAATAATCGCTCTCGCGATGTTCAAACCGCAGAAATTGCCGATAAAACTTGGGTTTTTCGCTCCCGTACTTGGGACAGATTAAAATTTGAAATAGAATATGCTCGTCAACGGGGAACCACCGCTAATTCCTATCTTATCTGTGGCGATAAAACCGCCTTAATCGATCCCCCTGGAGAATCCTTCACCGAAATTTATTTAGAAGAAATTCGTCAATATATCTCCTTACATCGTCTCGATTATCTGATTCTCAGTCACGTTAATCCCAACCGTATCGTCACTTTAAAGGCCTTATTAGCCGCCACCCATCAAATCACCATCCTCTGTTCTAAATCTGCCGTCAATACCCTTAAAAATGCCTTTCCCGATGCCCAAATTTTGGGCATACGAAGCGATGAAATCCTTGATTTAGGGCAAGGTCATCAACTAAGTTTTATTAATGTCCCTACGCCGCGCTGGCCTGATGGTATCTGCACTTTTGACCAAAAAACCCAAATTTTATACAGCGATAAATTCTTTAGTGTACATCTGTGCAGTGACGCTCTTTGGGATAAAAATTGGAAACAATTAGACGCGGATCGTCGTTATTATTTTGATTGTCTCCATGCCGTGCAATCCAAAGCGGTAGAAACAGCCCTCGACAAAATTAAAGAATTTCCCGCCCAATATTATGCACCCGCCCACGGTCCGATAATTCGTCATAGTCTTAGTCGTCTTGCCCACGATTATCGTTATTGGTGTCAAGAACAAAAAACTCGACCTCTACAAGTGGCTTTATTATATGCTTCTGCCTACGGAAATACTGCCACCCTGGCCCGCTCGATCGAACGAGGATTATTAGAAAATGATCTGGCCGTAGAATCAATAAATTGTGAGTTTGCCACCCCCGCCGAAATTAGTCAAGCGATCGAAAATTGTGACGGATTTATTATCGGTTCTCCCACCTTAGCCGGTCACGCTCCTACCCAGATCCAAACCGCTTTAGGAATCGTTCTTTCCACGGCAGCAAAAACTAAATTAGCCGGGGTTTTTGGTTCCTACGGTTGGAGTGGGGAAGCTGTAGATTTAATTGAAACTAAACTCAAAGATGCTAATTATCGCCTCGGTTTTGAATCTTTGCGCGTGCGTTTTAGCCCCACAGAAAGCTGTTTACAAGCAGGTTATTTAGCTGGAGAAACCTTCGCCCAGACCTTGAAAAAAACCAAAAAATTGCGGGTTCCCCAACAGGGAATGACCGAAACACAAATCGATCGCACTGCCCAGGCCGTTGGTCGGATTGTCGGTTCCCTCTCTGTTCTCACCACTCGTCAGGGCGAGGATCATGCTGGTTTCCTGACCTCTTGGGTATCCCAAGCCAGTTTTAACCCCCCGGGGCTAATTATCGCCGTTGCTGACGAACAAGCCGCTGATCGCCTAATTAACTCGGGAACCGCCTTTACCTTGAATATTCTCAAGGAAGGGCGCAATTTACGCCGTCATTTTTCCAATCGCATCAAATCTGGCGGCGATGTCTTTACGGGATTAGAAACCCAAGTCGGGGAAAATGGCTGTCTGATTTTAAGCGAAAGTCTCGCCTATCTAGAGTGTACGGTCAAAGAGCGACAACTCTGCGGCGATCGCTGGTTAGTCTATGCTACCGTCGAGCGGGGTCAAGTTTTGGATAGTAACGGTGTCACCGCCATCGGTCATCGCAAATCCGGTAGTCAGTATTAAAACTGGACTAGCGGGGCAAAGCTCCTGACTTTCCCCGTGTAATCAGCCTAGATTTCTGGGAAACAAATGTTATGTTATTATCTAAGGCTGTCCGACCGGGCCATTTTGTCTTTGTTTCCGTATGAAAAAATTGCCGCTAATCCTATCGGTGGGGAGTGTCGCTTTATTGTTGGTGGGATGTCCAGCTTCTAACCAAGCTAATCAATCCCCACCGCCCAGCCAAGAAACCCCCACCCCCTCTCCCAGTCCCCCGGCTGCCCAACCACCGGCCTTTAGCGGTGCTGTGCAACCGGCCACCGAACCAACCCCCCCAAGGGTAGCGGGATTGATTCCCGCTACCGATCCTGACCAAAAACGGGCAGAAATTAATCGCGGTCGCAGCGATCCCTTTGCCCCCTTTCCCCTACAACCAAATATTACGATTACAGCGGAAGAAAAACCCCCAGCTGGGACTCCGGCGGCTACCGCAGCCGCACCCCCATCCGCATCCGTAGGCAATCGTCCCACTCCCAGACGACCGATAGTTAAAGCGCCGCCGCCGCCACCGCAACCAACGGAAGCGGAAGAAGTGCAAGTATCGGGCATCGTCCAGTTACCTACCACTGCCATGGCGATCGTGAAAGCCCCCGGAGAAGCCACGGAACGTCGAGTTATCCCCGGTTCTACTCTCTCTAATGGTTTAATTTTAGTTAAAGCGATCGATACTAATCCCGATAACCCCTATATTGTCTTAGAACAATACGGTCGAACTATTACCCGTCGTTTAGGGGATGGTGTCCCCGAACCCGCCGCCGCACCGCAAGCCTCGATCAGCTATAATATTTCCGAATCAGGAGAATAAAACCCGTGCGATCGATTGCTATTCAACAAAAACAAACCATTATTTATCCGCGAATGCCCTTGGCTATCTATCGGGAGTTAGCCAGCCATTTAGAACAGGTTCAGGGGGTCGAAACCCATCTCACTCCCCAGCAGTTCCAACAATTCGATTATCACCAAAGTCAGATCGGTAGTCTAGAAATTAACTATACCGAGACTTTTCAGGAAAGCGATCGCCCTCTGGTGACGGCAATTCTCGATTATTATGCCCAACGTCACGGCTCCTATCGGCTTTCCTAAGCTTTCTCTCCTCACCTTTTCCCCGATTAGCGAATTTTCTTGTTAAAAACTAAAGGTATTTTATAGGATTTATCTTAATGCTGGGGATGATGCCAAATCCCGTCATACTTCATCTAAACTTAAGTAGGGTTTGCGGCAAAAAGTACGGGCGAAGCATTCGGATAGAAAATCTACGGTTTCACCGATAGGTTATTGCCC
>NZ_JADBTF010000515.1:0-9463 GCF_020246295.1 Microcystis sp. M090S1
GGTTCTTCGGTTTGTGTTATGCAATGTACGGGGGTTATAAGGGACGGAACCCTTATAGAGAAAAACGTTTGGCGATTTTTGTCAATTGTTTTTGATCTAGAGCGAACTAATCAATTAAATCTCTTGCCAGATAAGGATTTAGTTTATTTATGCCACCCTATCGAACCATAACAAGTAACGAAGAGCCAAATCAGCAAACCTATAGAGACCCTAGTATTGTCGGTTATTATGCCCAATTAACCGCGCTACAGCCGGCAGAAAGGACAATTTTAACCCTGCTGCAAGAGCGTTTATCAACGATGAAAATGCTTGATTTAGGGGTAGGTGCGGGACGGACTACGAAGTATTTTGCCCCTCTTGTGGGAGAATATATCGGTGTTGATTATTCTACGGAAATGATCGCCGCTTGTCGTCAAAAATTCCCCCATTTAGTCTGGCAAGTGGCTGATGCCAGAAATCTAGAACAATTTGCGGATAATTATTTTGATTTTATTCTCTTTAGTTTTAATGGCATTGATTATATTTCCCCTGCTGACCGTTTCCTAGTTTTAGAGGAAATTAGCCGCATCGGTAAAGCGGGTGGTTATTTTTGCTTTTCTAGTCATAATCTTCAGGGAATTATCTCAGAATTCGATTGGAAAAAAAAGATTAGTTTGAATCCTTTTAGTAGCTATGTCAATTTAGTCATCTGGGCGATTTTGCGTGCCTGTAATCCCTCTCTTAGCTACAAACAGTTATTGACTGCTGACTATGCAATTATTCGGGATGAACCCCATAATTTTCGTCTGCAAAATTATTACGCCACACCCAAAGAACAATTAAGGCAGTTAAGGTCTTACTTTCAAGAGATTAAAATTTATTCTTGGAAAACCGGTCAGGAAATTAAGAGCGAACAAGAGTTAAATACTAATCTTGATCATTGGCTTTATTATCTCTGTGTTCTTCCCTAATATTATCCTGCTTTTTTGGGGGATATTGAAGTAATGCTTGGGCAAGATAATGACCAGTGTAGGATTTTTCACATTTGGCCACGGTTTCCGGTGTTCCCACCGCGATTAATTCTCCTCCCTTGTCCCCTCCTTCCGGTCCCAAGTCAATAATCCAATCGCTACAGCGAATCACGTCGAGATTATGTTCGATGACGATAATCGAATTACCTTTATCGACCAATCTTTGTAACACATCTAAGAGATGATGCACATCATAAAAAGATAACCCCGTAGTCGGTTCATCGATCAAATATAGGGTTTTTCCCGTGGCCCGTCGGGATAATTCGGCCGCTAATTTCACCCTTTGCGCTTCTCCACCGGATAAAGTGGGCGCGCTTTGACCGAGTTTACAGTATCCTAAACCCACATCCACGAGAGTTTGTAATCTGGTGGTGGCCCGGGGGACATTTTCAAAGACCTTTAATGCTTCCTCGATCGTCATATCTAAGACATCGGCGATCGAATAACCTTTATACTTAACCTGTAGGGTTTCCCGATTGTAACGCGCCCCTTTACACACATCACACTGCACATAGACATCGGGGAGAAAATTCATCTCGATCACGTTTACTCCTTGGCCTAGGCACGCTTCACAGCGTCCTCCTTTAACATTAAAAGAAAACTGCCCCGCTTTGTAACCTCTAGCTTTTGCTTCGATGGTTTCGGTGAAAATCTCGCGAATAATGTCAAAAACCCCCGTATAGGTGGCAGGATTTGACCGAGGAGTGCGTCCTATCGGTGATTGGTCAATGACAATTACTTTATCAACCGCGTGCAATCCTTCCACTTTATCTAACTCTTTGGGGAAGGGAGTTAAACGGGTTAAATGATGTTGTAAAGCCGGATATAATAACTCATTAATTAAGGTGGATTTGCCCGAACCAGATACTCCCGTAATCGAGACTAATTTTCCTAAAGGAATCGTTACATCAATATTTCTTAGGTTATTTTGATGGCAATTTTTTAAGACTAAAGCATTACCATTCCCTTCCCTTCTTTGGGGAGGAGTTTCAATAACTTTGCGTCCCGATAAGTAGGACCCTGTTATCGATTTTTTGGACTTTAAAAGGGTTTTAAAACTGCCTTGACAGATGATTTCTCCGCCATGAATCCCCGCTTTCGGACCGATATCGACCACATAATCGGCTGCCCGAATCGTTTCTTCATCGTGTTCGACGACAATTAAAGTATTACCTAAATCTCGCAATCTTTGCAGGGTTTCTAACAGTTTACTATTATCTCTTTGGTGTAATCCGATGCTAGGTTCATCGAGAACGTATAATACTCCTGTTAATCCCGAACCGATTTGAGTGGCTAATCGAATTCGTTGGGATTCTCCCCCGGATAAAGTCATCGCCGGTCGATCGAGGGTAAGATAATCTAATCCCACATCGATTAAAAATTGTAGTCTCGCTTTGATTTCTTTGAGGGCTAATTCCCCAATTAATGCTTGTCTTGGGGTTAAATGACAATCATTAATTCTCTGCAAACAATCCCGAATGGTAACTCCGGTAAAATCCGTGATCGTATATTGTCCTAAACGTACCGATAAAGCTTCCGGTTTTAATCTTTTTCCGTGACAAACTTCGCAGGTTTGGTTAACAATATATTTCTCTAGTCTTTGTTTAATAACTTCCGAGGTGGTTTCTTGATAATTCCTATCTAAGATATTGATAACTCCAGCAAATTCTCGATAGTAACCGCGACCAGTATCATAACGGTAATCATCTTCAAAATAGATCGGTTCTTTACTCCCATAGAGAATGATATCTTGCTGGGTTTTTGTTAGTTTCTGCCAAGGGGTTTGAATTTCAAAACCTAAAGCTTGCCCTAAACCGTAGAGGAGAGAAAGATAGTAGGAATTATCCTTATCTGACCAGGGGGCAATAGCAGAATAAACCGGTTGTTTTGGGTCTGGAATGACTAAATCTGCCGAAAATTTCCGTAAACTGCCCAATCCGTGACAGTTGGGACAAGCACCATAGGGAGAATTAAAAGAGAATAAACGGGGGGATAATTCCTCCATAACTGCCCCGTGTTCGGGACAGGCAAATTTCTCGGAAAAGACAATTTCTTTGGTAACTTCGGGATTATCTTCGTTATTCTCATCGAGAATTTCCACAATCGCTACACCATCGGAATGCTTTAAACAAGTGGTTAAAGAATCTACTAATCTTTCCTGTAAACCCTCTTTTTTGATCAGGCGATCGATAACAATTTCAAGATCATGAAGATGTTTTTTATCTAACTCGATGCCCTCGGATAATTCTACTACCTTGCCGTCAATCCGCACCCGGGCAAAGCCTTGGGAGGCCAAACTAGAGATTAATTGCTTATGAGTGCCTTTTTTGCCGCGAATTACCGGGGCTAAGATTTGAAAACGGGTTTTCTCGGCTAATTCCATCACTCGATCGCACATTTGATCGATGGTTTGGGGGGCAATATTGCGATCGCAATGGGGACAATGGGGTTCACCGGCACGACCGAACAATAAACGCAAGTAATCGTAAATTTCCGTTACAGTTCCCACACTAGAACGGGGATTGTGGGAAGTGGATTTTTGGTCAATGGAAATAGCCGGACTTAAACCCTCGATCGCATCCACATCGGGTTTATCTAATTGTCCCAAAAATTGCCGCGCGTAGGCGCTGAGGGACTCCACATAGCGGCGCTGTCCCTCCGCAAAAATAGTGTCGAAAGCGAGGGAAGATTTGCCCGATCCCGAAACTCCCGTAAAAACAATCAACTGATTGCGGGGTAATTCGAGATCAACATTTTTGAGATTGTGTTGTCGGGCGCCACGGATACGGATCGAGTCAGTTTGAGCCATCGGACGGTGCCAAGTAGTCCTTAACAATCATAGCTTTGACGAATGGGTTTCAGCTACTAAGTAGGTAGGTGTTAAAAATTGTCAGATACCCCCCTGATCAAGGGGGGATTAAGGGGGGATCGGCACCCCCTGATCAAGGGGGGATTAAGGGGGGATCGCAGGCAAAATCTATCTTCTATTTAATTAAAACCACTTACTTAGAAAACCAGTCTTCTATCATATCAGAAGATTATCGGAGTTAAACCGCCCGTTCGAGAAACTCGCGCATATCTCGATCGGCCGCAGGGCAACAGCCATGACTCGCTTCTTCTTCTAAATGGGCTAAAACTGGGCAATTAATCCGATAATCTGGTTCTTTTGACCGTTCTAGCCGCAATTCGTACACTTGTTTTTCCAGTTGTTCAATGCGGTCCACCAAAGCGCGAATAGCCACCGCTTCCGAGTCGGGTAAATCACCGTGTTCGAGGGGTTCCACCCGCGACCCAGCGCGATAGATTAAACGACCGGGTACACCAACAACGGTACAATCGGCGGGAATATCGCGCAGGACCACAGAACCAGCACCGACGCGAACGTTATTACCCAGATAAATATTACCTAAAACCTTGGCCCCAGCGCCGACGACCACATTTTCCCCTAGAGTCGGGTGACGTTTACCGCTTTCTTTCCCCGTCCCTCCTAAAGTAACTCCCTGATAGATGAGGGCATAATCACCGATAATGGCCGTTTCTCCGATGACAACTCCCATGCCATGGTCGATAAAAACACCCTGACCTATTTGGGCGCCGGGGTGAATTTCGATACCAGTCAGAAAACGGGCAAGATGGGAAATTAAACGGGGAATAAAGGGAATCCCGATCTGATATAGCCAATGGGCGAAGCGATGGCACAGTAAAGCCTGTAATCCAGGATAACAAAACAGTACCTCTAACCAGTTGCGGGCAGCGGGGTCACGTTCAAAAATGATCTTGAAATCGGCTAGGAGAGTAGATAACACGAGTCTTGATTCCATATTGATCGAGCTTATACTAAACCATGTTATCACTCCGGTAAATGAGCCGTTCAACTAAAAATCGATCGAGGAACCTCTTTTCCTAGATCGCTTTTACTGTCCTTGTCCAAATTTTGAAGATATCCTTAATTTCCCTCTTGTTTAATCTTCCTTTAACTTGGGTCTGAAAAAATGCGATTGTTTAGCCTTTTTTTGCAGTTTTTCAGCTAAAAATATGATTCATGCTATCTATCGTCACCATGGGAAATTTTTATTAACCTTGCTGTCAATTGCTGGCAGTATCAACATTGTTACCGAATCGGCCTCAGCTTTAAATATCACCCGATTGAGCAGTCTTGGCAATAGTACAAATAACTTCGGGGCAGAAATTCCCGCTTATGACCCCGCTAGTCGCAGATTATTCCTGACCGGTCCCAATAATCGTCTAGATATTGCTGATATCAGCAATCCCGCTAGTCCAATTCCCTTACCCTCGATCGATCTTAGCTCCTACGGTGCGGGGGTTAATAGCGTTGCCATCAAAAATGGTATCGTGGCCCTGGCCATGGAAGCTAGTCCGATTACCAATAACGGCAGTGTGGTATTTTTCAATACTAATGGTGTCTTTCAGAGTCAGGTGACTGTGGGCGCTTTACCGGATATGTTAACCTTT
This sequence comes from Microcystis sp. M090S1, assembly GCF_020246295.1. NCBI lineage: Bacteria > Bacillati > Cyanobacteriota > Cyanophyceae > Chroococcales > Microcystaceae > Microcystis > Microcystis sp. M090S1. The sequence goes on from NZ_JADBTF010000515.1 coordinate 5,484, forward strand.
ACTCCTGACGGTAATCGGGTTTTGGTCGCTAACGAAGGGGAAGCAGCTAATGGTGTCAATCCCGATGGTTCCGTTAGTATTATTGACTTAAGCGCTGGTATTCTCAATCCCACGGTCAACACCGCTACCTTTATCAGTTTTAATGGTCAAGAGAACACTTTAAGAAGTCAGGGAGTCCGTATTTTTCCCGGTCAAACGGTTTCCCAAGATGTGGAACCAGAATACATCACCGTTTCCGACGATGGAACCACTGCATGGGTGTCTCTACAGGAAAATAATGCTATTGCGATAGTCGATGTTGTTAAAGCTCAAGTCACCAGTATTGTACCCCTAGGAGCCAAAAATTTTAACGCACCGGGTAATGGTTTGGATCCTAGCGATCGAGATGGAGGGGTAAATATTAATAATTGGCCGGTTTTTGGCTTATATCAACCGGATACGATTGCCACCGTTACCATCGCCGGACAAACCTATTTAATTACTGCCAATGAAGGGGATACTAGAAATGAGGCCCGACGAGTTTCTACTCTAACTTTAGACCCCAATGCTTTCCCTAATGCAGCCCAATTGCAATTAGCCCAAAATCTCGGACGTTTAGATGTTTCTAGCATCGACGGACTTAACGCCCAAGGTCAATATAGCCAACTTTTTGCCTACGGTGGTCGTTCTTTTTCGATTTGGAATGTAACTACTGGACTGTCCCAAGTCTTCGATAGTGGCGATGATTTTGAACAAATTTTAGCGGCTTTTTCGGCAACTCCCCTAACTCCTAGTATTTTTAATTCCGATGGTACTCCTAGCACCTTCGATAGTCGTAGCGATAACCGCGGGCCGGAACCGGAAGGTTTAGCAGTAGGAACTGTGGGTAATCGTCTCTATAGTTTTGTGGGAATAGAAAGGGCTGGCGGTTTCATGGTTTATGATATCACCAACCCTAGTAATCCTTTGTTCACTAATTATATCAACGATTGGCAATTAGGCGATATCTCTCCCGAAGGATTATTATTTATTCCCGCTGCCGATAGTCCTAATGGTACTCCCCTGTTAATTGTTGCCAATGAAGTGAGTCGTAATGTGGCGATTTATTCCGTCAAACCTGTCCCAGAACCTAGCGCAGTTTTAGGATTAGTAACCCTCGGACTAGCTGGCTATAGTTTGAAAAAAAGAGGGAATTGCTAATCACATCCCGTAAAATGGTAGCGCCTCCGACCAATGGGGGCGTTTTCCCGTTTGCCAATCCAAATAGGCTAAATCGAGGATATCGGGGGCATTTATGCCTAAACAACTGGGTGTGGCTAATCTTTGATAGGAAATAGTTAAGTTTTCTAAAGTCTGCTGCCATTGTTCCGGAGTCATCAGGCTATCAGCTAAATAAACCCGATTACCCCGATAGATACCCACATACAATTTTCCCCTAGTGGCGGGCATTTCTAGGGCTAGATAGGTATCGAGGGGGTAAAAATCCCGTTGTAACCAAGCAAAGGCCGCTAAACTGGAGACGGTAAAAATCGGTAGCTGTAATTGTTGTGCTAGGGTTCTACCGGTGACTATACCGATGCGGGTACTGGTAAAGCTACCCGGCCCCTTAGCGGTGGCTAGAAAGGCTAAATCTGCCCATTTTTGCGGGGCTAGGAACTGTTTTAGATAGGGGTGGAATAGGTTCGATAAATCCCTGTCTAAGTCCCAAGTTTGTTGACGACTATCATCCCTGAAATTAGAGAGGGCCAGTCCTAGTTGGGGACTGCTGGTATGCAAGGCTAATCCATAGACGGGGGAAGACAAGTCAATCTTTGTGTATCAGTAAGTTTTTATGGGTCGCCTGGGATTCGAACCCAAGACCAATCGGTTAAAAGCCGAGTGCTCTACCGCTGAGCTAGCGACCCGTTTCGTGTTCTGCACACGATTCATCAATATAACATCTTATCGGGGCTAAGTCAAGGGGAAATTTAAATTTGATTGACTCGCATTTCCACGATCGCCTCGCGGCTACTCTGGGGTTCTAAGTAGGTCAATTGTTCGCCTGTGTTGAGGGCGTTGCGGGGGGCGCTCCAGGGTTCGAGACAGATATAATTTTTATCTTTCAGAGTCCAAAAAACTATAGTTGTATAGAGATCGTCGTAACCGAGGACAATTTGACGTTGATGATAGGAATCACTAAAACTACTTTGATGGCGAGTAATTTGCGGAAAAGCGGCATCAATTTCTTCGAGATTAAAGTCAAAGTTGCCGGAGTAGGAATGGAGGGTTTTCCTGCGTTGGTCGAGGTATTGGGAGGAGGGAATATCAAAGGATAATCGGGTTTTATCGTTGACTTGAAAATAGGGATGGAATCCGATGGAAAAGGGCATTCTTTCGGGGGAAAGATTAATAACTTTTTGGTGAATTTTGAGGCTGTTTCCTTGCAGTTGATAGGTAAAGATTAATTGAAAATCAAAGGGATAGACTTGACGAGTGACCGGATTACTGTTTAATTCTAGGGTTAAACTAGCGGCGGTTTCGGTGCTTTGTTTGCTCACTTGCCAGGGTAAATCACGAGCAAATCCGTGTTGTTTGAGGCTATAGTTTCGTCCTTGGTGTTGATAGGTATTATCGGGTAAGTTGCCGCAGATAGGGAATAAAATCGGGACTCCTCCGCGGACGCTGAGGTTAGGATCTTTAAATCTTTCTGTGTCCAGATATAAAATATCTTCTCCGCAAATTTGCCAACGGGTGATGATTCCTCCCCTAGCGGGAACCACTTCCAGATAAGCGTCAGCCTCTTCATCCTTGAGACAATAGGTAAGATATTGATTTTGGTTTTGAGTGATAGTAAAGGTCATTTCAGTTATCAGTTATCAGTTATCAGTTATCAGTTATCAGTTATCAGTTATCAGTTATCAGTTATCAGTTATCAGTTATCAGTTATCAGTTATCAGTTATCGGTACAGCTGACTAAAAAGCTGATTGCTAACATAGAACGTAGGTTGGGTTGAAGCATGAAACCCAACACCCGCTCATGTTACGCTACCACTAACCCATCCTAACAAATAATTGTGCCTCCCTACTTAGCTTAACCAATGAGGTTTTAGATTCGGCCCTTGTGAATAAGCTGGGATAGCCTAGCTTGAGATGAAAATTTGGGTAAGAAAATAGGCAATGGCGGCGCTACCAACCGGTACAGTGAGATTATCTATACCCAGTTTCGAGAAAGTTTCTAGAATAGTAGCTCCGATCGCTGTCAATAAAGATACTAAAATAATTGGCGGATTAATGCCATTAATAAAAGATAAAATAATCAAGCTGACTAAAAAGCTGATTACTAACATAGTCAGGGAACCTTCCAGACTTTTGCCACTGCCGAAAATTTTGTAGGGATGTTGACCGAAATTTTGTCCGACTAGGGCCGCTAATCCGTCTCCCAAAGCCATAATTAAAATACCCATTGCCGCATATTCGGGGTGAGAAATTGGCCAAAAATAAGCCACGAGAACACCGATACTAACAGCATAAAAAAAAGTTCCCCAACTGCGGCGACCGACACTATTAAGACTGGGTAAAATGGGGAAAAAATAGGATAGGATAGCGATAGCTGCCGCTAGGATCGCCGCGATTATTCCCACCCAAGCGGGGATATTTAACCACCAGGCAAAAAGGATGACGTTTCCCGTGCCAATGTGGACAACTTTGCGGGTAATTTCGCCATCGGTACTGAAAAGACTTTTTAATTTTTCAGCGATCAGAATCAGAACAGCTAGGTAACAGGCGACTAAACCGATCGAAAATAGGAGAGAGTGGGATAGTTCCACGTGGCAAAAGCGAAAATTGACTATCTATTTAGTTTAGGCGATCGAGGTGACATTGTTGACATCCTCACCGCCGTAAAACGGACGGTGATTCCCAAACCTCACGATTTAGGTTTCTGCTTCTTTCCCTTGCGGGGTTCCGCACCTGCCTTAACAGATTTACTCTGTTCTGGTCTTATGGTCGCTCTACAGACTGAC
>NZ_JADBTF010000052.1:0-9135 GCF_020246295.1 Microcystis sp. M090S1
CGCCCCTACAGGACGCAATCGCCGCTCAAGATGCCAGGTTTTGAAGCACGATTATCTCAAAATCTTGCACCTGTTTCGCAAGAAAAGCCACAAAACTCTTACCTTGCCTACATTTCACATTTATTCAGCAAGCCCTAATTAATTAGGAGTTTAGCAAAATGTCTAACGAAACGGTCACTTATTCCCTTGAGGCTGTCTTGACAAGGATTGAGGGGAAAATCGACTTTTTACAAAGAGATGTCAACGAGCGTTTAAACAAGCTAGAGATAGGACAATCAGAATTAAGAGGGGACATTAAAGCTTTAGATGAGCGACTAACCGCAGAAATTAAAGGGTTAACTGCAAGGGTCGCTGATCAAGAATTTACCAATCGGGGGATTCTGATAGCTTTGGTTGTTGCCATTTTAGGAGGAGCGGCCAAAATTTTTGGTTTTCTCCCCAATCCTTGACAGCGATCGCATAATGTTTGCAGAAATTAACGCCCAATTGAAACGGCTAAAAAATTCAACTACTTGATCGAATGTCTTTTCTGTCAATCTTCTTGGGGATATTTTTCCCAAAGATCCGTGATTTGGCGAAGACTTTGGAAGTTGCCATTACCGAGGATCAAATGATCTAGGAGAGGAATGGCTAGATAGGTAGCTCCCTGTAATAATTGTTCTGTGAGTAAAATATCGTCTTGACTAGGCGCAAGTGACCCAGTGGGGTGATTATGGGCGATAATTAACTTAGTAGCTGATTGTTTCACTACTTCTCGAAAGATTTCTCGCGGATGTACCAGGGTTTCTGTGGCTGTGCCGATAGTAATCACTTTGAGTGCGATTAACTGATTTTTGACATCGAGTAAAATAACGGCGAAACGTTCCTGAGACTGATACATTAGTTCGTGTCCAAGAATAGCGGCAGCGGTATCGGGACTATCGATGACCATTTTTTCCGTCGGTCGTCGTTGAAAAGCCCGTTTTCCCAATTCGATCGCCGCTAGAATAGTAGTGGCCTTAGCCGGTCCAATGCCATGAATAGCGGTTAATTCTTGGGGCTGAATATCCCTCAAAACGTCCAAAGGCTCCCGGCGATATTTACTCAATTCGTTGAGAATATGCTGTCCTAAACCCACTGCCGAGAGTTTGCCTTTACCTTGACCTGTAGCTAGTAAAATCGCTAATAATTCGGCGTTACTGAGGTTTTTCGCCCCGACACTGATTAAACGTTCCCTTGGTCTTTCACTGATGGGAATATCGGCAATTCTTAAGCTGTAGGTCATGGAAGTGGCAAGCTACCGCGATAAAATTCCATCATAATCGCAATTTTAGCCAGTGCCTAGAGGGATTTGGCCCGTAAATCAAGGGGAAAAACTCTCCTTACCGATAGCGAATTCCCGCATCTTCGAGGCGCTGTAAAGCTTCCCCTAATCGCGGGATATCGGCGATTAAACTGACGCGCACATAACCTTCCCCTCCCTCTCCAAAAGCATTGCCCGGAGTGACAACGACACCAGTTTTTTGGAGGACGCTGAGGGCGAAATCCGTGGAAGTCATACCGACGCTACAGGGGACCCAGAGATACATTGTCGCCTTAGAGGGGGGAATATCCCAACCTAATTGCGCCAAACCTTTGATGAAAAAATCTCGTCGCTGCCGGTATCTTTCCTGTACTTGTTTGACGTATTCATCCGGCAGTTGTAGGGCGGTTTCGGCCGCCTTTTGGATGACGGAAAAGATGCCATAATCGAGATTGGTTTTCAGGGTGCGTAACCCTTGAATAATATCGGAATTGCCCACGACAAAACCGACGCGCCACCCGGCCATATTATAGGTTTTCGAGAGGGTATGAAATTCCACACTAATCTCTTTTGCCCCCGGAATTTCTAATAAACTGGTGGGCTGATAACCATCAAAACTTAATTCAGCATAACAGAGATCATGGACGAGCATAATCTCATAGTGCTGGGCCCAGGCAACGATTTTCTCAAAAAATTCTCGGGGGGCAATGGCGGCGGTGGGGTTACTGGGATAGTTAAAATAGAGGATTTTCGCCTGTTTAGCCACATCTTCGGGGATAGAATCGATATCTATCAGCCAATCCTGTTCTGCTTTTAAAATGATCGGGTATAGCGTCGCCCCAGCAATCAAGGGACCGCGAAAATGGGCGGGATAGGCGGGACTGGGAACCAAGACCACATCGCCGGGGTTAACATAAGCTAGGGCCAGGTGGGATAGACCCTCTTTGGAACCTAGCAGCGGTAAAGCTTCGTTATCGGGATTGAGTTCCACACCATAAGAGCGATCATACCATTTAGCGATCGCCTCTCGGAAACTGGCGGTTCCTTCAAAGGGTGGATAACCGTGAAATTGGGGCGTTTCAAAAGCTTGAATGGCCGCTTCGATAACCGGACGCGGGGCAGGACCGTCCGGGTTGCCCATACCTAAATCGATTAAATCTAGTCCTTCTTTGCGGGCTAAGGCTTTTAATTCATCCAAGCGGGCGAAAACGTAGGGGGGTAAGGCACTTAATCGCTTGGCGCGGCTATTCGTCCAATCTACACTCATTACTTCTTGGCTTACTGATCGAGGTAATCTAACATTATGACACGAGTGTATGGCTAATTTAGCAGTTAGTTATTAAGCTGACTTCTTTGTGCCTCAGTATTGCTAGAATTGCCTGACATCGGAGATGGAGAGCCAAACTAAGGTAATCTGATTAATAGAGGCTGAAAATTACTGATTAGCCCCGGCATTACCCCCATTCTTCGCCATTATCGGACGGTAAGTCCTCACTCCTCAATTCTTTTGTAAAATATGACTGCGATCGCTGTTCAGATAACTTCTATTTTACCCCCCGACACGACAGTTATTACCTGGCAACAAGTGCCAAAAGAGGAACAAGAAAGATTATCAAGGGCAATTAGGGGCAAAAGTCCTGAAATTATAGTTTATCCCGCTAATACGGCCGCTTTATCCTCTCTGGTGCGTTTTAGCAACGAAAATCGTCTGTCTTTACTGGCCTACGGTCAAGGCAGTAAATTAGATTGGGGTGGGTTAGTCGAGTCGCCCGATATTTTAGTCAGTACCCAAAATCTCAACCGGATTATTGACCATGCTAGGGGAGATTTAACTATAACCGTGCAAGCTGGGCTTAAACTAGCGGATTTACAGGCTTTTTTAGCTCCTAGCGGTCAATTTCTTCCTCTTGATCCCAGTTACGCCGATAATGCCACGATTGGCGGTATTATAGCCACAGCCGACGCGGGAACATGGCGGCAAAGATACGGTGGTGTCCGGGATCTGATCCTAGGATTCTCCTTTATCCGTCACGATGGCGAGATTGCTAAAGCTGGAGGGCGTGTGGTCAAGAATGTGGCGGGATACGACATGATGAAGCTATTTACGGGTTCCTACGGCACTTTAGGGATTATCGATCAGATTACCCTACGACTGTATCCCCAAACTGCTAACTCAGAAACCCTGATAATTAGAGGAAATAGCGAAAATATTAGTAAATTAAGTCAAGTTATTCGGCAATCGGCCTTAACTCCCACCGTGGCTGAATGTTTAAACCCAGGGATGACGCAAGCACTAGGATTAGGGGAAAAAGTCGCTTTACTGCTGCGTTTTCAAAGCATTCCCGAAAGTATTAGCGAACAATCGCAACAGGTGAGTTATTTGGGGCAACAGTTAGACTGTCAGACTAATTATTATCGGGATGAGGAAGAAATTTCTCTATGGCAAAGATACCGAAAAACAATCGATAATTCCGGCCAAGAGGGCAATTTTTTCGGCAAAATAGGATTATTACCCAGCAGTTTAGCTCTAGTTATCGACCAAATTAACGGACTAGCCTCGATTAATATTAGTAGTGGGGTGGGTAAAGTTATCTTAAAATCGGAGGAAAATCTTGACAAAATTCGCTCTTTATGCAGTGCCAATCAGGGTTATTTAACGGTGTTAACTGCGCCGTCATCGCTAAAAGAAAAAATTGAACCTTGGGGCTATACAGGTAACGCGATTACCATGATGAAAACCCTAAAAACTAAATTCGATCCTCACGGTATTTTTAGTCCTGAACGCTTTCTTAACAAAATCTAATTTAAAATCATGCAAACCTCCGAACATTCCGTTAACTTTCAAGAATTAATCGACCAAAAAAATCAAGGATTTGACCCCAAGAATCCCCCTGCCCAAGAATTAATCGATAGTTGTGTTCACTGTGGTTTTTGTCTATCTACCTGTCCCAGTTATCGAGTGATTGGCAAAGAAATGGACTCCCCCCGGGGCAGAATTTATCTGATGAATGCCATCAATAAAGGGGAAGCAGTTTTAGACGAAACCACTAGCCAACATTTTGATACTTGTTTAGGTTGTTTAGCCTGTGTTAGTACTTGTCCATCGGGAGTACAATACGATCAATTAATCGCCGCAGTTCGTCCGCAAGTGGAACGCAATCAACCCCGCAGTTTTAAAGATAAAATTATTCGTTTTCTCATTTTTAATCTCTTTCCCTATCCCCTCCGTCTCAAATTATTTTTACCCTTCCTCTGGTTATATCAAACCCTGGGATTACAAACCCTAGTCAGGAAATCGGGTATCTTAAAAATGCTCTTTCCCCGTCTAGCGGCGATGGAATCAATTTTACCCAAAATTACCCTGTCCTCTTTGTTTAAAAACTATGCCGATGTTATTCCCTCCCAAACTGAAAAACGCTATCGAGTGGGAGTAGTTTTAGGTTGTGTGCAGCGCCTCTTTTTCTCGCCGGTAAATGAAGCAACAGTGCGGGTTTTAACTGCCAATGGTTGCGAAGTGGTTATCCCAAAAACCCAGGGTTGTTGTGCCGCTTTACCCGCACATCAAGGACAGGAAAAACAAGCACAAAGTTTAGCCAGACAAATGATCGATAGTTTCGCAGAAACCGAGGTTGATTATATTATTATCAATGCGGCGGGTTGTGGTCATACTCTCAAGGAATATCATCATATTTTAGCCGACGATCCTGAATATAAAGATAAGGCTAAGGAGTTTGTGGCTAAAGTACGCGATGCCCAAGAATTTTTAGCCGCAGTGGGTTTAACTGCTGATTTATCCCCGATTACCGAGACAGAATTAACCCTAGTTTATCAAGATGCCTGTCATCTTTTACACGGACAAAAAATCTCCGTGCAACCACGGCAATTATTGCAAAAAATCCCCAATATTAACTTAAAAGAACCTATCGATGCGGCCTTGTGTTGTGGCAGTGCCGGAGTTTATAATATGCTACAGCCAGATACTGCCGATGAATTAGGTCAGCAGAAAGTACGCAATTTATTAAATACTGGGGCTGCGGTGATTGCTTCTCCTAATCCGGGTTGTTCCCTACAAATTAAAAAACATCTACAATTACAGGGAAAAGATACACCCGTTATTCATCCCATCGAATTATTAGATTATGCGATTCGCGGGCTGAAAATTTCCTAGTTCATCCCCGTTTTATCTTAATTTTTTGAAAATAGAAAACGGGTTTCTTCAAGAAACCCGTTTTCTATTAGATATAGGTAGCCCAAGATTTTGCCCATGCGAGAATTTCATCAACTCGATCGAGGGTTGAAGATTCACAGTAGAGACGCAAAACCGGTTCTGTGCCACTAAAGCGAATTAACAACCAACTGCCATCTTCTAAACGGAATTTATAACCGTCCATAGTATTACAATCAGTCACTTGTTTACTGGCAATTTCCCTTAAGGGTTCCTGATCCAAAGCAGTAATTAACTGATCGCGAGCTTCCATATTAGCTAAGGGTAAATCAATGCGATCATACTTAGAATGAAACCCGGTTTTATCCTGTAATTGCGCGTAAAGATCGCTTAAATCTTGGCCCGATTCTACCACCGCTTCCAAAACGTATAAAGCTGATAATAAAGCATCCCGTTCGGGAATGTGAGTACCATAACCGACACCTCCCGACTCTTCCCCACCAATTAACACAGGAGTGGTCAACATTCGATCGGCGATATACTTATAACCGATCGGGGTTTCAAAGACCGATAAACCGTATAAACTGGCTAATTTGGGGATTAAATCGGAACCGCTCACCGTTTTGACAATTTCCCCTCTCATTCCCTTTTTGCCGGCTAAATGCTCGATTAAAATCGGGATGAGATTTTGGGTGCTTAAAAAATTCCCCCGACCATCGATCGCCGCTACTCGATCGCTATCCCCATCGAAGACCAAACCTACTCGCAAAGGGGCTAAATTTGCGCTGTGAGCCAGTTTATCGATGATTTCTCTCAAATTTCTCGGTAAAGGTTCTGGAGAGCCGCCACCGAACAAAGGATCGCGATTGCCGCGTAATTCCGTGATCCCCACCCCCAAAAGACGCTCTAAACCGGTAGCCGCCGCACCGTGCATGACATCGGAATAAACTTTTAGTTGTCCCGATTTGATCGCGTTGGCAATAGCGGCAATATTAACTTTTTGGCGTAAACCCTGACAATAACTTGACCATGGCTCAAAAGTGCTTAATTTCCCCGCAGCTGCGTTAAATTGCGGCGGATTAGACAATAAAGCTTCAATTTGTTGGGTAATTTCCGGCGAGACAGAACCACCAAAATAACCTTTAACCTTCAAACCGAGATATTTGGCTGGGTTATGACTGGCGGTTAACACGATCGCACCGAGAGCATTTTCTGATCGAGCTGCCCAACTAAAAGCGGGAGTCGGAGCGTAGGATTGGGAGAGAAGCACATCAAAACCGGCTTTTTGAAGCGATTCCGCCGCAGTTTGAGCAAAATCCTCCGCCATAAACCGCCGATCATAGCCGACGATCATCGTCCGCGAACCTGTGATCTGACCATAATTATCCGCTAAAACCTGAGCCGCCAAGGGAGCGAGCAGAGCGACTCGATCGAAAGTAAAATCGGCGGCGATAATCCCGCGCCAGCCATCGGTTCCAAATTTAATCGGGTTCACGGTGGTCATGATTTACGAACTACCCCTAAAATATCCATTTTCCCAATACTGTAACCCGCTCCGTAACCTCTGGAAACTCATTTTTCTCGATCATCGGTTTTTGCCGCCGAATCGAGCGCGCCGACTTCACTGGCTAATAATTTTTCCATTAACATTTGTAACTTCATCCGTTCTATATAGGGCCATCCCCCGGTTTCCTCGATATCCCGGAGTAATCCGTATAAGTCCTTACGGGTATTGGGTAAAGATGGCTCGAACATCTGCTCGCGAATCTGCCGATGTAAATTTTCTAAAGTTCGCAGCAACATTAACAAACCGTTACAATCTCCCTGCTGTTCTTGGGCGATCGCTGTCACCGTCGTTACAAGGGAATCTAGTTGGCTATCTAATTGGCTGTTATCTCCCGGCAATCGGCTATTCATGTTCCTATTTGAAAACAGTCACACCAATCATATCAGTCATCAGCTATCAGTTACTGAGAGCCTCCTGACTTGAAAGAGGGTGTGGGGAAGTGGGGAAGTGGGGAAGTGGGGAAGTGGGGAAGTGGGGAGAACAAAGCTGCCTTTTGCCTCCTGCCTCCTGCCTCCTGCCTCTTGCCGGCTGCCTCCCGTCTCCTGACTCCTATCTCCTGACTCCTATCTCCTGACTCCTATCTCCTGACTCCTATCTCCTGCCTGCCGTCCCCTGTCTCCCATCTTCTCAATGGTCACTGATCTTTGATAAACTGAGTTTCGGTGAATTGGCCCGACCGATTCGATAATTCATCAGGCTATGGATCAAGGGTAGTAATTGTAAAGATTGACAAAGAGAGGTTGACATAGATGAGATTTCGTGCCTTGTTAGTTGCCTTTTTAGCCTTGTGCTTAGGGGTGTTGACAGCTTGTAGCGACGCGCCTAGTGCCGTCCTGAATAGAAACGAGCTAACCTATGATGAAATTTTAAACACGGGATTAGCTAACAAATGTCCGCAGATTTCCGAGTTCACCCGGGGTACTCTCCCCTTAGAACGCGGCGAAAGTTATGTGGTGACAGATTTATGCTTGGAACCCCAAGAATATTTTGTCAAGGGTGAACCCGTTAATAAGCGGGAAGCAGCCACCTTTATACCGGGTAAACTCCTAACCAGAGATACCACCAGTTTAGAACAGATGACAGCGAGTTTAACCGTAGGCGAAGACGGTGTTTTAACCCTCAAGGAAGAAGACGGTATCGATTTCCAACCCGTTACCGTACAATTACCCGGAGGTGAAAGAGTTCCCTTGTTCTTTACCATCAAAGGTTTCACCGGCAAAACCGAAGCCGGCTTTAACTCGATTAACAGTTCCACGGATTTTGAAGGCGACTTTAAAGTTCCCTCCTATCGTGGTGCTGGTTTCTTAGATCCCAAAGGTCGGGGTGTGGTGACGGGTTATGATAACGCTGTCGCTTTACCCGCTAGTGCTGATAGTCAAGATTTCCAGCGCGCTAACGTCAAAGCAACGGAACTGGGTAAAGGTACTATGTCTTTACAGGTAACTAAAGTTGACGCTTCTACCGGCGAGTTTGCTGGTGTTTTTGAAAGTGAGCAGCCTTCTGATACAGATTTAGGGGCAAAAGATGCTGAAGAAGTGAAAATTCGCGGCATTTTCTACGGTCGTCTCGAAGCTCGTGCCTAATTAATAAATTCAGAATTTCTGGAAATTAAGGCGAATTTCTCCCCAGAGAAGTTCGCTTTTTTTCGGCTCTCTTGGGGTTATTAAGGGACTTCCAAAAAATAAACTATTCATGCTCAAGAATAATAATCATTCTCGGAGTGTAGGAGGTAGGGGTCGATGGTTGCCTCCTCCTTCCAATTTTGTAGTAGAATTAATCCTGTACATTATTAATCAAGTTTTTCTTTGTAAGTGTATATGGAATTAACTGATTCCCTCAAGAAATTGCTCAGTGAAACTGCACTTCAATTAAAAGGTGCAGCTAAAAGAAGATTCATGGCCCAAACAGTCTTAGAATTAGGCTATGGGGGACAAACCCTTGCTGCACAGGAGTTAGGCTGGAATCGAACTACTATTCGTAAAGGAATTAAAGAACTAAAAAGAGGTATTATTTGTGTTGATAATCATTCAGCTAAGGGGCGGAAAAAAGCAGAAGAACATTTACCTTTTCTCTTGGAAAACATCAAAAGTTTAGTGGATTCTCAAAGCCAAACTGACCCAA
>NZ_JADBTF010000053.1:0-7666 GCF_020246295.1 Microcystis sp. M090S1
CATACCAAGCTTGTGTTCGTTCGTGGAGTGCCTTATTGTAAACCAATCTTACACAGACCCATGTGCGCCGCAATAGCGACTCTTGTTCTGGTGTTGGGTAAAATCGAAACGAGTAGGCTTTTTCCATGTCTCACATTCTAGCATATATCGTGTAAATGCGCTAGTATTTAACAGTAAAGCCAACCTAGAACGGCGGGGTTTCAGACCCAGTTTTTCGATGAGTATGAGTGAATCCAACGAGTTTGACATCACAACGCTAGAAAAACGGCATAAAGCGCTTACCTTCTTGTCGCAGAATAGTTAGCTTGCAATGGTGCCTTTGGCGCTTCCAGTAGCACTTGTTTTGGACGGTATTTCCCTTCTTACATCAGGTGCTAACGAAAAAGAGATTGCAGAACAAAGAAAAGTAGCGATCGACATTATTCGAGCAGGAAAAGAAAATGGTGTTGATGAAATAGAGATTACAATGTCTCAGAAAGCTGGTGTTGGTCTATCTTCAGACGTTGATGGTGTCCCAATTGAGTTTATTGTTGGTGCTTCAGGTACAATGAAGCTAAAGGTAAAATACAAGTAGTGGGTGATGGCGAAACTCTACTATCGTGGCATGGCAGAGCAAAACGACAGACCCAAAATTGGTCGTAGTGCTAGATTATTAGGGGTTAGACCTAATATCGATATAAACATTCAGCAAATGCCAGTAGGTTGCCTAGATGAACAAAGCTATTTGTTACCAGAGCCACAGCGTAAGTTGCATGGCGATCTTGTAACGGTTGCCATTAGGGACACAAAGGGAATGTCTGTTGCCCTATCCATTGAAGGTTTACCAGCATTTCGCAAACCTGCCAGTTTTGGTGGAACTGGCAAAGACCCTTTATGGCAAATTGACGATAGCCATATCACAGGGGATTTACAGGCTGTCCAAGATAGCCCAACTCACGTTAGCATCATGCCAAGAGTTACAATGGCTCTAGAAAAGTACGAGGCAGCATTGGCAAACACCCAAAAATATTGGGAAAAGGTTGATTAGTGGCATACACACAATGGGAGGCTATCAAAATGGCATGGATATTTAGTCTATCGGCAGAATGTGGTTCGGATGAGAGCAACGCCTATAAATTTGCTCAGCATTTTGAGGGAATATCATGGTTGCTGTCAACTGGTCGCCATTGCCAGTGTCACACAGATATATTCCAAGACATAGAAGAAAATTGGTGGTGTCGTGTTTCACCAAGTAATCTTAGCGAAGTGGGAATAGACAGCCCTGAAAGTGCATATTCAATGACAGAGTTAGGTATCTTACTATATCAGTCCCTACGATTTGCTCCCCCATTCCGTTATGCACTGGTTGGTGTTGAAGTCGATGAATTTAGAACTTACAGCGAGCTTATCGAAGAATCATCTAACTTATCTATCCCAGGACTGGTTTTAGCAAAACCACTCGAACAAGAGCTAGGAATATTGTCAGTATTGCGCCCCTTTAGTTCTAGTTATGTTTGGCAACCCTACGCAGGAGAAGTCTACAATCCGCTTATGGCATCCCAAAACTTAAAAAATAAGCTTAATGAACTGCTTAAGTTAACCTCACAAGCGAAGACGGCATAACTAGACCGTTACACTGCTCCCACTGTTAGTATGATCGCAATCTTGTAGGGTGCGTTCCCTAATGTGGCTCCTACCGCTCCACCAATAGATTTTAATGACATTTATCAATCTCAGGTGCGCCCCCAAGTCGAGGAGGGCAATCATGGGAAGATTGTAGCAATCAACATTGAAACAGGGGTTTTTGAAGTAGCAAAAGACAGCCTCACAGCTTCCGATCAACTTTTAGCCCGATTGACCGATGCTCAAATTTGGTTCGTAAGAATCGGACATCGAGCAGTTCATCGAGTCGGTTTGATTGGGGCAAATTTATTTCAATGATTATAGGTAACGTCAATGCTAATCGTGAGGCAATTATTCAGATTGCAGTTCTAGAGGATTATAAAAATATTTGCCGTCGCACTCCAGCCCATCGCGGCTGAGTTCAACCGTTATCGAGAAAAATAGTTAAATCCCGTCAAATTCCCCTAAAACTTTCACTTCTGGTTCTAACCATAGAGACCAGCGATCGAACACTTGTTCCTGCACATGACGAATTAAACGCAGAATATCCGAGGCTTTTGCTGAACCAATATTCAGGATAAAATTAGCGTGTAATTCTGATACTTGCGCTCCACCAATTTGATAACCTTTTAATCCCATTCCCTCAATTAAAGCCCCGGCAAATTGCGGTTTAGGATTGCGGAAAACACTACCACAACTAGGACGATCATAGGGTTGGGTACTTTTGCGATGGCGTAAATTATGGGTAGTAATTGTCATTATTTCCTCGCGATTATCGGTAGCTTCTAACTGAAATGTGGCTTCGATAACTAAACGTTGATCCCCTTGCAGAGAAGAACTGCGATAACTATAATTTAAATCTTCTTTGCTTAAAGTTTCTAACTGACCATCGGGATTTAATACCAGCGCCCGCACTAATCGATCCGCCACACAGGAGGTATGTGCGCCCGCATTCATCACCACAGCACCCCCCACCGTACCGGGGATACCCACCGCCCATTCTAAGCCCCTCCAGCCCCGTTTTGCGGCTCTCCAAGCTATTTTTGGCAGGGGTTCCCCCGCCGCTGCTGTAATCGTAGCAGTTTCGGCATCAAAACAACTCGATCGCAGATGGCGAGTATTGAGGACAAGTCCGGGTAAACCTCGATCGCTGATTAGTAAATTTGAACCAGCCCCCAAAACAGTCAAGGGCAACCCTTGCGATCGCCACCAAGCGAACACTTCTCTTAATTCCTCTAGATTAACTGGTTCGGCATACCACTGCGCTCTTCCCCCCACCCGGTAGGAAGTGAAATCAGCTAGAGAAACAGAGGTTTTAATCATAGGGTGTTGAGTGTTGGGGGTTGGGGAGCATTTTCAGTGAACAGTAATCAGTAATCAGTAAACAGTAAACATAATAACTGATAACTAATAACTGATAACTGATAACTGATAACTGATAACTGAATCCTATACTCTAACCGCTAATTGTTCGCGGTAAAGAGAGAGCATTTCGGGGATAACTTGATTGAGATTGCCAGCGCCGAGGAACATGGCTAGATCCCCTGGTTGGAGAATTTCTAGCAGGAATTGACCTAAAGAACTCAATTCAGGGTGATAGTAGGCATTTTTATGGTGTTTTCTCACCTGTTCGACCACTTGCTGCCCGGTGACGTGATTGATATTCACTTCCCCGGCACTATAAATATCCGTTAAGACTACCACATCGGCGGAACTGAAAGCGGAGCCAAATTCCTCTAAAAAGGTAGTGGTGCGACTGTAACGATGGGGTTGGAAAATAGCGATCGAACGTTGGTACTGTTTGCCTTCTACCTTTAATTTTGCCGCGGCTAAAGTGGCTAACAATTCGCTAGGATGGTGGGCATAATCATCGATAAAAGTAATGCCGTTTGCCTCTCCCTTGTGTTCAAAACGGCGTTTTGCCCCAGCAAAAGTAGCGATCGCATCGGCAATAACGGCAAATTCTAAACCGAGATAACGTCCGATGGCCACCACTGCCAAAGCATTACTAATATTATGTTGCCCGGGGATTTTCACTTCCATTTGTCCCAAATAACTACCCTTTTCCCAGACGGAAGCTTTCATCATTCCCTGTTCATAGATAATCTCGCTGACGGTGTAATCCGCACCTTTTTCGGGATCGAGACTATAACTAATCGTCGGACGGAAATGCTCGGCGATCGTGTCACAATCTAAACAAGCGACTAAAATCTGGCACTGATGGGCGAATTCATGGAAAGTATCGATAACTTCGCTTAAATTATGGTAATGATCCGGGTGATCTAGCTCAATATTAGTGATTACGCCGATTTTCGGGGCGTGCTTGGTTAGGGAACCATCGGACTCATCGGCCTCGGCCACTAAAAAACGCCCTTGACCAAGACGAGCGTTACCTTCCCAAGCGTCCACCTCACCACCGACAATGATCGTGGGGTCTAATCCCGCTTCTAACAAAACGTAACCGATTAGGCTGCTAGTGGTGGTTTTTCCGTGGGTGCCAGCGACGGCGATACTGTCGTAATCAGCGATTAAAGCCGCTAAAACGTCGCTACGGTGAAAAATTGGGTATCCTAAGTCTCTGGCAGCTTGATATTCCTTGTTATGGTCATTAATCGCCGTGGAGCAGATTACTTGCGGAACTGTTTGGCTACTGTTTTGAGGGACCGGAGAATGAAATAAAGCTAAATTATTTGCCTCTTGACGGTGGAAAATGTGCGCTCCCGCTCCCTGTAGCCGTTGGGTGATATGAGTAGGACGTAAATCCGAGCCAGACACAGGTAAATTGCGCTTGGCTAAGATATAAGCGAGGGCTGACATCCCAATACCGCCAATACCGATAAAATGGAAAGGTTGGCCGTTAAAATTAACTTTTTTCACTGTTTTTACTCCTCAGACCCACGATTATATAAGTTTTAAACTCGATCGGTAGTAAAGTCAACTTCATGATAGGGGCATTTGAGCAGAATTCCAAAATGTTGCCCAGTTGCCTTGCAAAATCCTTGACGCAGAATTAAAATTTTTTCTCCCAATTCCTTTTTTTGGGGAGTGGGAAGTGGGGTGTGGGGTTTGGGTGTGGGGTGTGGGGTGTAGGGTGTAGGGTGTAGGGTGTGGGGTGTGAGGAGAATAAATAAAAATAATCTCCTGTCTCCTGTCTCGTAGTCTCCTGTCTCCCGTCTCCTGAATGGTGAGCTAATAAATTATTTCCGATCGGGATCGTAAAGTTCAACCTTTAAGGTATGATTGGGAACATTAATTATTTTTTTATGTATTGCACTAAAACGTAGAGGGCAAGCAGCAGTGATTAGAGTAGCGATCAATGGTTTCGGACGGATTGGACGTAATTTCCTAAGATGTTGGTTAGGACGGACTAATAGTGGCTTGGAGGTAGTGGGGATCAATGATACATCCGATCCCCGGAGTAACGCTCACCTGCTCAAATATGATTCGATGTTAGGCAAACTTAACGCTAATATCGATGCCGATGATAATTCTTTAATTGTTAACGGTAAAACCATTAAATGTTATTCCGATCGCAATCCCCTCAATCTGCCCTGGGCAGAATGGGGTGTAGATCTAGTGATCGAAGCTACTGGTGTTTTCGTCGATGAAGAGGGCGCTTCTAAGCATATTGTCGCAGGAGCTAAAAAAGTCCTCATTACCGCACCGGGTAAAGGTTCGGGTGTGGGAACCTATGTCGTCGGTGTCAACGCTCACGAATACGAACACGATAAATACAATGTCATCAGCAATGCCAGTTGTACCACCAACTGTCTGGCTCCTGTCGTCAAAGTGATTCACGAAAACTTCGGCATCATCAAAGGGACGATGACCACCACCCACAGTTACACTGGTGATCAACGCATTCTTGATGCTAGTCACCGGGATCTCCGTCGCGCTCGCGCCGCTGCCGTTAACATCGTTCCCACCTCCACCGGTGCCGCTAAAGCTGTAGCCTTAGTTATCCCCGAAATGAAAGGGAAACTTAACGGTATCGCCCTGCGTGTACCCACTCCTAACGTTTCTGTAGTGGATTTAGTCGCACAGGTGGAAAAAAGCACGATCGCGGAACAGGTAAACGAAGTCCTCAAAGAAGCTGCGGAAAATTCTTTGAAAGGAATTCTCGAATATAATGATTTACCCCTCGTTTCCTCTGATTATCGCGGTGTTGATGCCTCCTCGATCATCGATGCTAGTCTAACGATGGTGATGGGTGGCGATATGGTGAAAGTTATCGCTTGGTACGATAACGAATGGGGTTACTCCCAACGCGTGGTTGATCTCGCTGAAGTCGTCGCCAGCAAGTGGAAGGCCTAATTTTTAGCCGTCAGGAGATAGGGAAATGGGGTGATGGGGAAATTCAACTAAAACCCCAAAACCCCAAAACCCCAACCCCCAACACTCAACACCCAAAACCCTAACCCCCACCTCCCCATTCCTTTCAACTGATAAGTGACAAATTCTCACTGAAAAAGCGCCGATAGATTCCCTCTGTCACCAATTGAGCGGTGATTAGGTTAGCTAGGGCAATCATAAACAGGATCAGTATCTGGTAGGAAGCGGCGTTTAAAGGTTCACTTCCTGCCAATACCTGTCCGGTGAACATTCCGGGTAAACTGACTAAACCCACCACCATCATCTGATTGAGGGTGGGGATTAAACTAGCTCGAATCGCTTCTTTTTGATAACCTGCGATCGCTTGTTGAGGGGTTGCCCCCAAACAAAGATGGGTTTCGATTTCTAAACGGTGACTTTTAATCGCACTGCTTAATCTTTCCCCGGCTAAAGAGGCACTATTCATGGCATTGCCTAACACCATCCCCGTCAAGGGAATTAAGTATTGGGGTGAGTACCATTGTTCTGGTTGAATAATTAAAGCGATCGCATAACCTAAAGTTAGACAGCTACTAATCAATAAAGAGCCGAAAACTAGCGGTAATAAGCCTTTATCCCGGCTATCAATGCGATTTTTAGCAACAATAGTCGCAATAGTCATCATCACTGCCAAAATCCCCAGCACTGCCAGAGGATTATCAAGGGAAAAAATAACGGCGATAACGTAGCCTACCACTAATAATTGCAGGATCGATCGACCGGTCGCTAATAATAATTGTCCCTCTAGAGCTAAATTTGACCAACGGGAGAGGAGTAAACAAATACCCATCATCCCCAAAGCCCAACCCAAATCAACCAGATTTAGTTCTACTAATCCATCCATAAAAATAAAAGAAACAAATTACAAGGATAGTTCATCTATAAATAGCAAGTTTATAATTATTTTTGACCGAAAATTTGAGTACAAGCCCCGCCCTTTAGTGTAGGGTCGGGCGGCTCCACTTAAATATATATTGTCAACTTAAAGAATTTTGTGCTAAGATATTGATACTCGGTCGAGCAGTGTCAAAATGTTTGTACTAGAATACAAGGTTAAGCCAAAACCTAATCAGATAGAAGCCATTAACGAAGCAATACGGACAACCCAATTTGTTCGGAATAAAGTCTTGCGTTATTGGATGGATAATCGGGGTGTTGGCAAAACAGAGTTATTTCGGTACAACACAGCATTAAGGAAAGAGTTTAAATTTGTTGATGATTTAAACTCCCATGCTTGCCAGACTGCCGTAGAAAGAACCTTGCGGGCAATTACTCGGTTTTACGATAATTGCCAAAATAAAGTTAAAGGAAAGAAAGGCTACCCTAAGTTTAAAAAACATTCTCGTTCTGTTGAGTATAAAGTATCTGGATGGAAGCTATCAAAAGATAAACGTCATATTAGCTTTACAGATAAAAAAGGTATTGGTACTCTTAAACTGATTGGTTCTAGAGATATTAATTACTATCAACCAGAACAGATTAAACGGGTAAGAATCCTTAATCGTGCCGATGGTTATTATGTGCAGTTCTGCATTAAATTAGACCCCAGAGACACGGTTAAACCTTTAACGCCTTCCCAGAAAGCCACTGGGATTGATGTCGGATTAAAGTTTTTCTTAGTAGATAGCGAAGGCCATCAAATTGATTGTCCGAACTACTATCGAAAAGCTGAAAAACAACTAAACCGATTAAA
>NZ_JADBTF010000054.1:0-20815 GCF_020246295.1 Microcystis sp. M090S1
AACAGGTGCAAGATTTTGAGAGAATCGTGCTTCAAAACCTTGCGTCTTCATCGGCCCGCGTCCTGTAGGGGCGAAGCATTCGGATAAAAAATCTACGGTTTCACCGATAGGTTATTGCCCGAATGCTTCGCCCGTACTTTGTCAGCAAACCCTATTTAGCATCAGTTTAACCCATTTTTCAAGAATCTAGGCTAGAATATGAAGACAAGACGTATTGCTCTGGGTTAATCTACTCTGTAGAAGCTAAGAAGGTAATCAAAATGGCTAAATATTCGCCTCTTATCAATGTATCTCCTGAAACTATGAGTGGTGTTCCTGTTTTTTCAGGTACTAGAGTTCCGATACAAACACTTTTTGATTATCTTAAAGCAGGAGAATCAATTGATGATTTTTTAGAGGGTTTTCCAACGGTAACAAGAGAACGAGTTATTAGCTTACTTGCAGAATTTGAAAAAGAGCTTATTGATAGGGTAGCGTGAAATGAGGCTTCTTTTAGATGAATGTATTGACCGAAGATTAATGAGGGAGTTTACAGGTTATAATATCAAAACTGTTCCGCAAATGGGATGGACTGGGATCAAGAATGGTCAACTGTAAAGATAATTACAGAATCTAAAATAAACTTATTTTCCTTCCAAGATAAATTTATCTCCTGAACCAAATCGATAATACTTTTTCCCTGTTAGTCTATCTTCTGCAATTTCGACATTTTTACAGCTTATCATTCCTCTAGGATCTGAATTACCAATACGACTGTATCCAAAAGCATCAGCATAACCTACACACTTACCTGCTGATATAGGTATTAAACAGTTATATCCATCTGAAAACAGAGAACCTGATATAGTGGGATTAACTCCGTTCCGCGTACATTCATACTGACGACGAGATTGGCTAATTAAAATATCATTACTCATATTGTTTGCTTGTATGGGAGCAGAATTAATTAATCCCACACCAATGAACATACAGAGGATTTTAATGGCTCTCATAGTGAGTAGTTACTGCAAAAACAACCATAATAAGCAGAATCCTAACTAATAAGTTTAAACATTGTCAAGACGGAAAAAAACGGATATTGTCGGAAGTTTTGTTAACTATGTTTACAAATATCGGAAAATAACGGATAATGACGGTATTGTGTCTCCAAATCTTAACAATACTCCCATGGATACCCAAGAAGTCTTCTCACTTATTGATAATCTGGTTTTTGACCACACGGGAAAGCATCTCGATACATTGCAATTAGGGATTTTAAAGAACGTTTTTGATGGTCAGAAATATGCAAAAATAGCAGAAAAATATAATTGTTCTGAAGGTCATGCCAGAGATAAAGCCTATGAACTTTGGCGCATTCTTTCGGAAGTGTTAGGGGAAGAATTAAATAAATCAACTGTTCGATCAGCGATTGAAAGATTTATTACCACGAGTAGTACCAATATAGCGGTGTGCAGTCGTATGAGGTACAGTGTCACGAGCTATAAACCATGCTAGGCAAAGCTTGGTCTGTATCTCACTCAAGCGCTTACCGCTATAACATAGTAAATTCTGTAAAAATTGATCAGGTTACTTTTTGTCATAACCCTTCTAATAATCGAGAAATAGAAAATTATCATATTTATAAAACTGAAAACAATGTTATTAAAGCAAAACTAGAAACTGTTCCCAAACTAATAGGATTAGGATTAACGATCGAACAAATTGCTCAAGCTCTTGATTTAGATATACAATTAATTTTAGATAGTCTCAAACCAGAGTAACTTTGATAAATTTATCAAGATATGGATGTCAAGCTGCTTTGATACACAATTGACAAGGATAGGGAAATGGAGAAATTTCAACTAATACCCCAAAACCAAACCCCCAACCCCAACACCTAGAACTGCTATAGTCAAAAAATGCCTTGAATTATCTTGCTTAGTGTCAAAAACAATGAGCGAATTAAGTCCCGCCGCTGCTAGAGAAATTGAACGCTGGAGTTAAAGCAATCGCCTGAGTTTTTCCTATCTGCGTTTGGCAGAATTTAGGGCGCGTTAGACGGCGACAATCTCTGCTTAAACTTGAATCTAACAATCCGTCGTAACGCACCTATCTATCATTAATTTATTTGGTGCGTTACGCTATCGAAGAGCGCACCCTACTACTACTACTGACTCATAGCTGTTATAATTAGATAAATGTCCCAGCCAGGGGAAAAACTATGACAACTCTTGACATTTTACCAGAAGTTACCTGTCCCCCCACGGATTTATGGAGTGATGAACCACCCTTGGAAAGTGATTTACACCTGCAACAGATCATAATTCTTCTCAGTTGTCTAGAATTGTTATGGCAAGAGAAAAACGATTACTACGCTTCCGGTAATCTGACTATCTATTATAACGAAGAACAACTGAAAAAGCGCGATTTCTGTGGTCCAGATTTTTTTGTGGTTTTAGATACAGAAAAACGTCCCCGCAAAAGTTGGGTGGTTTGGGGAGAACAGGGGAAATATCCCAATGTGATCGTCGAGATTCTTTCCGATTCTACGGCCAATATTGACCGCAATAATAAGAAAATTCTCTACCAAAATACTTTTCGCACTCCTAATTATTTTTGGTTCGATCCTAATACCTTAGAATTGCAAGGATTTACGATACTTGAGGGACAATATCAAGCTATTTCTGCCAATGACCGGGGTTATCTATGGAGTGAACAGTTAGGATTATATTTAGGCATATTTGAGCGTAAACTGCGTTATTTTACCGTCGATGGTCAACTGGTTCCCACTCCCCAAGAAGCTGAATTACAGCAAAGACAAGCAAAAGAACAGGCTCTTTTAGAAAAGGAACAGATTCTTTTAGAAAAGGAACAGATTCTTTTAGAAAAGGAACAAGAACGACAGGCAAAAGAACAGGCTTTTTTAGAAAAAGAACAAGAACGACAGGCAAAAGAACAGGCTCTTTTAGAAAAAGAACAAGAACGACAAGCTAAGGAAAGATTAGCGGCAAAATTACGAGAATTAGGCATCAACCCCCAGACAATTTAGCCGGTTAAAATCTGCAAACAGCGATCGATAACCCCTTGAGTTACAATTATCTTGATTTGACTGGACAGACTTGAATGCAACTCACTCCCGAACAATACAAAGAAAAAATGCAGCGCCGCAAGGTCATCCAAGAGGAACGTTTAGCCGAAAAAATCGCTGAAAAAGGTTTAATTATCGTTAATACCGGCGATGGCAAGGGAAAAACCACGGCAGCCCTCGGTATGGTTTTACGTTCCCTCGGTCATGGTTACAAAGTGGCGGTGGTACAATTCATCAAAGGTGCTTGGGAACCTGCCGAACAAAAGATTTTTAGTGTTTGGGGGGAACAAATCGAGTTTTATGCTATGGGGGAAGGTTTCACCTGGGAAACCCAAGATAGAGAAAGAGATATAGAGAAAGCCGAAGAAGCATGGCAAAAAGCCCTAACTTTTCTCGAAAATACCCAATATAAATTAATTTTACTCGATGAGATCAATATCGCCCTTAAATTCGGTTATCTGGATATTCAGGAAGTTATCGCTGGTTTAGCCCGAAAACCCGCTAATTCTCACGTTATTCTCACTGGTAGAGGAGCTTTACCCGAATTAATCGAGATAGCGGATTTAGTCACGGAAATGAAGTTAATTAAACATCCCTTTCGTCAACAGGGAGTGAAAGCGCAACCCGGCATCGAATTTTAACTACTGCTTAAGCGTTGTACCGTCTCTCCCGACAATAATCGATGAGTTTCGGCGAGAAGATAGGGAATTTGATCAGCGTGGGGACTAGCGGCTAAACAGGCAGTTAAATCGAGTTTTTCCACCTCTTTTGCCTGTTGACCGGGGAACCAGTGACCCCCATTCCCCAAGAGATTGTATCTGGCCTTGGCAAAGTCAATCATATCGTAGGCGATAGCGAGATTGCGTAACCAGAGGATAGAACGAATATTGATGTGATTGGGGGTATTTTCCCAGCTAGGTAAACCCACAGACCAAGTTTTCACCCAATTATCGCCTAAACAGTTGATCATTTCCCCTTGCAATCTCTCGATAATTGGCGGTAAAATCTCCTCGGCTCGATCGAGTAAGGGTAAAGTTTTCAGGTGTTCATCAAAATCTCTGGCTCGCGCAGCACCGATACTAAGGGTATGGACGGTCGGATGACTGAGACAGAATAGGTTATTAAAAACCATCGGACTGAGAGGAAAACAGAGAGCCACGAGCTTAGGGGGAGGATTGTAGAGATGGCCGCCCTTATCGGAGGGACTAATGATAAAAACCCCCATATCGTGCTGTTTTGCCGCTTCTATGGCCGGCCAGTTATTCTGAAAAATATAGTACCAGTGCAAATTGAGGTAATCGTAACAATTTGTTGCAATAGTCTTGACAATTACATCAGTTGGTGCATGGGTCGAGAAACCGATAAAACGAACTTTTCCCTGTTCCTGTAATTTTTTCGCCTCTTGCCAACAACCGCCCTCGGCCATAGTGTCATCGAGAATTTCCTCGGTGTTGATGCCATGGATGCCCAACAAATCCACATAATCTAACCGTAAAAATTGCAGGGATTGCTCAAATTTACGGCGAAATTCCCGCACATCTTGACTAGGAGAAACTTTCGTCTGCACGATAATCTCATCCCTCGGTAGTTGCGGCAAAATTTTGCCCAATTGCATCTCCGAAGTGCCGTAACCCCTAGCGGTTTCGATGTGATTAATCCCCACTTCTAGAGATTTATTGATGATTGCCTCTAAATTGCCTTGATTCTCGTCGGGAATTTGCGACATCGGCACATCCTGCCACTGAAATTGATAGCGCATTCCCCCACAGGAAAACACCGGCATTTGTAGATTAGTGCGACCGAAACGACGATACTGCATATATTCAGTTATCAGTTATCAGTTATCAGTGGGAAGTGAGGAGACCACTTCGTGCGCGTTGCGGGGGGAGAAGGGAGAGGGGTGATGGGGTTTTAGGGTTTTGGGGTATTAGTTGAAACTTCCCTATTTCCCCATTCTCCCATTCCCCCATTCCCTATCCCCTGTTCCCCGTTCCCTAAATTTAATCGGATAAAGTGAGAATTTCGACACCGGTTTCGGTGACGGCGATGGTGTGTTCAAATTGGGCCGAAAGTTTACCATCTTTAGTAATAGCAGTCCAACCGTCTTTTAAGACAATATGTTGCCAGGTTCCCTCATTAATCATTGGTTCAATGGTGAATACCATGCCGGGGCGAATTTTTTTGCCCTTGCCACGAGTGCCGTAGTGGGGAACCTGCGGACCGGTGTGAAAAACATTACTGATACCATGACCGACAAAATCTCTAACCACCGAAAATCCTTGTCCTTCGGCATATTCTTGGATAGCCGCCCCGATATCGCCGATTTTACCCCCCGGCTGCACTGCATCTATGCCTCTTTGCAGACATTCTCTGGTAACTTCCACTAACTTTTTGGCCAGGGGGGAGGGAGTACCAACAAAGAAAGTCTGCGAGGTATCGCCGTGATAACCTTCTAAAATCGGGGTGACATCGATGTTAATAATATCGCCGTCTTTGAGGATTTGATCGGCGCTGGGGATGCCGTGACAGATAACCTCGTTAATGCTAGTACAGATGGACTTAGGAAAGCCATGGTATCCTAGGGGCGCACTTTTGGCTCCATGGGCGCAGGTCCAACGTTCTGCCTCGTCATTGATTTCTAGGGTACTTACCCCCGGTTTAACCATATCGGCCAGATGGTCTAACAGTTTAGCCGCTAATCGTCCGGCTCGGCGCATTTTTTCAATTTCCCGGGGAGAGAGTAAGGTGATGGTATCGTTGCCCATGAATTATCCGACTGTTGAGAAAGATTCTTGTTACATTTCTTATCCTAGCAAAATCGGGCAGCGTTATGGTTTAGGGGGGAGACTTTTCAGTTATCAGTAAACAGTAAACAGTAATCAGTGAACTGAAAACTCACATATGATCACTGATAACTGATCACGGATAGCTGTCTCCTATCTCCTGACAAGACAAATTAACCGAATCTACCGGCTACATAATCGCGAGTTTGTTGATTAACTGCATCGGTGAAAATTTTCTGGGTGGCATCACATTCCACCAAATGACCGACGCGGCTTTCATCGGTATTAAAAAAGGCCGTGCGATCGGATACCCTAGAGGCCTGTTGCATATTATGGGTGACAATGACGATCGTGTATTGTTGCTTCAATTCATGGATTAATTCCTCGACTTTGAGGGTAGAAAGGGGGTCTAAAGCAGAACAAGGTTCATCCATTAATAATACTTTTGGTTTTACCGCCAAAGCGCGAGCAATACACAATCTTTGTTGTTGTCCTCCCGATAATCCTAAAGCGGATTTCTTCAACAGATCTTTAACTTCATTCCAAAGAGCAGCTCCTTTTAAAGCTGATTCCACAATCCCATCTAATTCACTGCGACTAGCGGAACGATAAATTCTAATACCGTAGGCAATATTATCGTAAATACTAGCGGGAAAAGGGTTAGGGCGCTGAAACACCATACCCACCTGTCGCCGTAAGGTATGAAGGTTAACTTTGGGGGCGTAGATATCCTGGCCAAAAAACCTAACTTTGCCCTTAACTGTCACTTGCCCCTCTAATTCCCCGATGCGATTGAGGGCTTTTAAGAGAGTAGATTTACCACAACCAGAGGGGCCGATCATGGCGGTTACTTGCCTTTGCGGGATTTGTAAAGAAACCCCTTCCAGGGCTTTTTTGCTACCGTAGAAAAAGCTAAGATTTTCGACTTCGATCGCCGAATTAGCTAGAGAAGTAGGATTGTTCATGATAGAGGAATCGATCATCAGAAAAATGCTTAATTTGAGCGTTTACGAGTGACAAAACGGGAGATAAGGCTAGTAATTAAAACTAAGATAATTAGGACTAAAGAAGCTGTCCAAGCCAGGGAATTTTGTTCAGGAAAGGGGGAACTAGCATAGTTATAAATCAACACCGTTAAAGCCGGTGTGGGCGACCAAAGACTTTCTTGCCAAAATTGACTAAATAAAGCCGTAAACATTAAGGGGGCGGTTTCTCCAGCAGCCCGGGCTACCGCTAATAATATCCCGGTCATAATCGGTGCGATCGCTGCTGGCAGGACAATGCGAAATACCGTATCGAAACGGGAACCCCCCAAAGCGGAGGAACCGAGACGGTAGGACATGGGTATTAGTTTTAGGGACTCTTCCGTGGTTAAAGCGACGATGGGCAACATAATCACCCCCAAAGCAAAGGCCCCCGCTACGGCGGAAAATTGTTTGGTAGTTAACACCAAAACCCCGAAGGAAAACACCCCGACGATGACGGAAGGGGTACTACTCAACACCACGATCGCAAAGCGCAGAATGCCGCCAATTTTGGAACCCCGAGCGAATTCCGAGAGGAAAACCCCGGTGAGAATCCCCAGAGGTATGCTGCCTAAAGCCGCTAAACCGACCATAGTTAAAGTACCCACGATCGCATTGGCAAAACCGTTGGGAACACTGGGATCAGAGCCAACTGGGGCGGGTAAAGAGGTGAAAACTTGCCAATTGAATCCGGGTAAACCTTCTTTGACAATTTGAAAGAGGATAGCGAATAAAGGTAGAATGGCGATGGCACTAAGAGCGATCGCTAAACCCGTGAGACCGTTGGTAAAAAAATGTCGCCAGGGTGACAGGGGTTGCTGTAAATCTTCTTCGGGAAAAGCTCCTTGGCTCATAAAATTAACGATTGCGGTTGATAAACTGTACTAATAAAGCCGCTACACTATTGACGGCTAAGGTAATAACAAATAGAATTAAAGCTAGATACATCAAGGCTCCGATGTGGATTTTTTCAAAAGCTTCTGGGAAGGTATTGGCTAGTACAGCGGGAATAGTGTAACCGGGGGCCAAGAGGGAGGGAGTAATAATCGAGGAGTTACCGATTACCATGGCCACCGCCATAGTTTCCCCTAAAGCGCGCCCTAAACCGAGGATAATCGCCCCGATAATGCCAGAACTCGCCGCCGGCAACAGCACGCGCCAGATGGTTTCCCAACGAGTCGCCCCTAGGGCCATGGAGGCGCTGCGTAATTCGGGGGGGACGGTAAGCAACACATCGCGACTGATAGCGGAAATAGTCGGCACGATCATGATGGCCAGGATCACACCGGCGATCAGCATACTTGGTCCCAAAGGTTGGGTATTAAACAAAGGGAACCAAGCAAAATTTTGAAATAACCATTCTTGCAGGGGTTTAAGCACGGGAATTAGTACGAAAATCCCCCATAAACCAATAATTACACTGGGAATCGAGGCAATTAATTCCACTAGAAAACCGATGGGATAACGGACACTTGCCGGCAAATAATTCTCGCTAGTGGTTAAAGCAACGGCAACACTGAGGGGAATAGCTAATAAAAGAGCCAGAATCGAGGAAACGATCGAACCGAAAATAAAGGGTAAACCACCAAATTTGAGGACGTTAACATCCCAAGTGGTTCCCCAGAGAAATCCCCAACCGAATTCATTGATCGCCGGCCGCGCATCCTGAAAAACAATCCAGGCCATCCACAGCAGAAAAATTAAGCCGGAGGCGGCACAAATCCAGACTAGGATCGTAAAAATGCGATTGAATAAACCCGCAGTGCCGGGGCTTTCGTTAAGATTGGCCGCCGAGAGATCAAAAGACTCAACGGGTTCAGAAAAATTAGCCATAAGGTAGAGAGCGATTACCACTTATCAGTTGTTTAAAACGCAACTGTAGGGGCTGAACAATGTTCAGCCCAGAGAAAAGAAATACTTGCAGTTATTAGTTATGGGGTTAACCGGTAACTTTTTTCCATCTTACTGGAAAGCGGTGACAATCAAGCCTAAACTAATACAAAAGTATTTAGGTTTGCTGAAAAAGTACGGGCGAAGCATTCGGTTAGAAAATCTCCGGTTTCACCGATAGGTTATTGCCCGAATGCTTCGCCCCTACAGGACGCGGGCCGATGAAGACACAAGGTTTTGAACGACGATTCTCTCAAAATTTGCACCTGTTTCGCGAGAAAAGCCACAAAACCCTTACCTTACCTACATTTCACATTTATTCAGCAAACCCTATTTATTTAATTTTGTTAACTTCGGCTAAAACTTTTTGTGTCACCGATGGGGGAATCCGGGTAAATTCCAATTGATTGTTAATACCTTGACCGGTGGTGAGAATCCAAGTCAACAGTCTTTTAATTTCCGCCGCTTTTTTGTTATCAGCATAGTCTCTCGGTACTAATAACCAAGTAATCCCGACGATCGGATAACCACTGCTCGGATCGTCCATATTAGCGGTAAAATCGGCGTTAAATTTGATCCCTTCCATCGCCTTGTTAGCTTGAGCGAGACTGGGTTCGACAAATTGACCGGCTTTATTTTGAACTTTGGCGGTTCTCATGGTTGCCCCTTCGTTTTTGCGGGCAAAGGTATCTTGAACGTAACCGATCGAGCCTTCTGTTTGTTTAACCAGGGCCGCCACACCATCATTTTTCGGTCCCTTGAGAACGGTAAAACCCCAGTTGGGTTCTTTGCTGGTTCCCACTTTACTTTTGAAAGAAGGACTAATAGCACTCAGGTGAGAGGTAAAAATCTCCGTAGTACCGCTACCATCAGCCCTAACCACCACTTTAATGGGTTGGTTGGGCAGTTTCGGATCCACCTGTCTCCAGTTAGTGATCTCGCCACTGAAGATTTTACCGAGGTTAGCCCGGGAAATTTGCAGGTTATTTACCCCGGGCAGATTATAAACCACGGCGACGGCTCCTCCGGCGGTGGGAACTAGCAGTAAACCGTTTTTCATCTGGCTTTTTTCCGAGGAGGAAGGAGCGGCATCGGAAGCCCCAAAATCGACGGTTCCGGCGATAAATTGCCGAATACCAGCACCGCTACCGACGGAATTATAGTTAACGGTGACACCGGTGGCGTTTTTATAGTCGGCAAAATAACGCTGGTATAGGGGCGCGGGAAAGGAGGCTCCCGCACCGTTCAGGGTTTGGGCGAAAGCTTCTCCCATCGTCCCTGCTAAGGCCGCTGCCGTGGCGAAGGAGACAGCACACACACGAGTTAGGGTAGCAGTTGAGAATATCATAAGTTTTCTGGTTGAAGAATCCTGCACAATTGGGAAAGTTGAACTTTCTTCAAAATATAGTTTAAGGCATAAATATTACTTTTAAATCTAGAAATATTGGGGATTTTTTGGTTAAGATTCGGTAAAATTTCGGTTAAGTTTACTTTTAAAAGTTCACAGCTTTTGGCAATAAATTAGATCGATCAAGACCAAAATCCATTGTATCTATTCATACTAAATCCGTTGAGTATAGGCTAGTTATGAGGAGAGGCAAAAGGCAAAAGGGTGAATAAATAATCAGTTTTTAATAACCGGATTTAGTATAAAAATGGGTAAAACCCCACACCCTGCACCCACGAAAAACTTTTTCAGCAGACCCTAATTAGGGTTGATCAAGCTTTTTGCCGGTGATTTGGCTAATATATACCCGTTGGCTAATCTTTACTCCTGATCTGGGGATTGTCCGAAAAGATGCTCTACAATTCGCTTAACTTCTGTACGGATACCGGTGACTTCGTTGCGGAAAAACTGTTGATCGCTCTCAGCTTGAGTGATAAATTGGTTTAAGCACTCGTTGGTTCGTTCAAAACTCCCTGCTATTGTCCTAACCTCACCGGTTAGTTGTGCTATATCTTCTCGATTCTGTTGCGTGAGGACAACGGTAGCCTGTAATATGCTCTCGATCCGTTCTAATCTTTCATCCGTCATGGGTGACAATCCCTTTAGAGCTTTTTATTTGTCTCTTGCCAATAGTAGTCGTTAAGGGACTATTTTAATTATGGGAGATCAATCACGGAACATGAGGATTATTATGTCTCACGGTCGAGAAACTGTTAGTAACTCAAGGTCAAAATTTTTGCCATAAGAAGAACATACGCGATTGCAAAATTAGCCCTACTCCCATAATAACAGAAAAGGTTTGAGTTTGAGTTTGAGTTTAATTTTATCTAGAAAATTTTGTCATGAAAAATCTTAAACAAACTATTAGATTTACTTGATTATATTTACTTCTTACTGCCAGGGTTCTTGCCGCACCCCCTCCCACTCGTATTAATGATTGTTCTAACACTTTTATCCAAGAAATAACCACCAGATTTGATGACGACCCTGATGCGGAAGCAGTTGTGGTTCTAACCAACGGAGTTGTTCTGTTTTTCTATGTTAAACTTGATGAAGTTCCAGCTTTAAAAACAGCTTTACCCGGCGATAAAGTAAAACTCTGTTTAACTAAAGTGCCAGATGATTGTCCACCGGGTGATGAACGAGGTAAAATTTATAGTGTGTTAAACTATAGAACTCAACAGTATTTTAAAGCGATGAACTCTTGGCATTACTGTGGGGGTGCTTAACATTAGTAAGCTTATTTTTGTAAGCCATATTTAGTCTTAGCGATCTCAAACAAACTAAAGTCTATCAAGAAGCAATAAAAGAAGGTAGAGAAGAAGGTCAACAACGGGGAAAATTACCGCCATAACTTAGATTATATTACCCTCGCCACTGCCCTAGACTTAGACAACGTTTTTGCAATCAGTTAAGTTAATCGTTTTTCAATCATTCCCTGGGGAAAAAATTAATCTATCCCAGAGTCGTGAATAACGATTAATTATTAATACTTTAACCAAAACGACCGCTAACATAATCTCTAGTGGACTCTTGAGCGGGATTTTGAAAGATTACCTCGGTGCGATCATATTCCACTAAATAACCTACTTTACCGCCTTTTGGGGTCGGTTCAGCATTATAAAAAGCGGTTAAATCAGAAACCCGCGACGCTTGTTGCATATTATGAGTAACAATAACTATAGTATATTGGGTTTTCAATTCGTGAATTAATTCCTCAATTTTTAGGGTAGAAATCGGATCGAGTGCCGCACAGGGTTCATCCATTAAAACAACTTCCGGTTTAACCGCAATAGCGCGGGCAATACATAACCTTTGTTGTTGTCCCCCCGATAAAGCTAAACCACTTTCTTTGAGTTTATCTTTAACATCATCCCAGAGAACGGCTTTTTTTAAAGATTCCTCTACTAATTGATCCATATCACCGATGTAACCATTTAAGCGCGCCCCAAAAGCGATATTTTCATAGATAGATTTAGGAAAAGGATTCGGTTTCTGAAAAACCATACCAATACGACTGCGTAACCCGATAGGATTAACGGAATTACCATAAATATCTTGACCGCGAAAGGTAACTTTTCCCTCAATTTTGGCACTTTTAACCAGATCATTCATGCGATTAAAACAGCGCAAAACCGTACTTTTCCCGCAGCCAGAGGGACCGATAAAAGCGACCGCTTTTTTCTCAGGAATATCAAGGTTAACATCACGAACCGCGAGATTAGAACCGTAGTAAACATTTAAGTTTTTGGTTCTCAAAACCGCATCGGTAACAACATCTTTACTATACATAATTTTCAAAGGAATAGGTGTTGGGGAAAAGGGAAAAGGGAAAAGGGAGAGGGGGAGAGGGAAGAAAAAAGCTGATAACTGATAAATGATAACTGATAACTGGATTTAGCCAAAACGTCCACTAACATAATCTTTAGTTGCTTGTTCTTGAGGATCACCGAAGATTTTGTCCGTATAATCAAACTCGACTAAATAACCAATTTTGCCACCTTTATCGGTGGCTTCAGCGTTATAAAAAGCCGTTAAATCTGCTACTCTTGTGGCTTGTTGCATATTGTGAGTAACAATAATAATCGTGTAACGTTCTTTTAATTCGTGCATTAATTCCTCAACTTTTAAAGTTGAAATTGGATCGAGTGCCGAACAGGGTTCATCCATTAATAATACTTCTGGTTGAGCGGCAATAGCGCGAGCAATACATAATCTTTGTTGTTGTCCCCCCGATAGGGAAAAACCGCTTTCTTTCAGTTTATCTTTTACTTCTTCCCAGAGAGCAGCCCGACGCAGGGACTTTTCTACTAATTCATCCAAATCCCCTTTATAACCATTTAATCGCGCTCCGTAAACCACATTATCATAAATGGATTTGGGAAAAGGATTAGGGCGCTGGAACACCATACCAATGTATTTTCTTACTTCCACAGGATCCACGTCTTGAGAGTAAATATCTTGGTTATGATAAAAAACTTTGCCGTCAATACGAAAACCGTGAATTAAATCATTGAGACGATTAAAACACCTGAGAATGGTACTTTTTCCACAGCCAGAGGGTCCGATAAAAGCGGTGACTTTATTTTTGGGAATATCGATCGAAACGTCTCGTACTGCTCGATAATTACCATAGTAAATATCAGCCTTATCGACCTTTAAAACGGTTCCTGTAGAATGGGTGTTAGAGTTAGTTAGCATAAATTATTTATTTCACTTGAATTTGGCTAATTGAGGAATTGGAAAGATAGGTGGACTTTTACTTAAATATCCCTTTTTCCTTTTCACTTTTTCCTTGACTTAAGTAGGGAGGCACAATTATTTGTAGGATGGGTTAGCGGTAGCGTAACATGAGCGGGCGTTGGGTTTCATGCTTCAACCCAACCTACGTTCATCTTATATTTAATTCCACCCACCCACTTAATAGGTTTTCTGGCGCGTGGCTAAACGGGATAAAATGTTAGTTACCAACACCAAAAGCACCAGAATTAAAGCACCTGCCCAAGCTAATTGCTGTTGGGGGGCAAAAGGGGCAGTAGCAAAGTTGAAAACTAAGACCGAAAGGGTGGCAATCGGTTCAAAGACACCCCGGGGCCAAAAGTTAGAGAATAATGCCGTAAAAATTAAGGAGGCGGTTTCCCCGGCTGCTCTAGCAATTGCTAAAGTCACACCGGTTAAAATAGCGGGAACAGCAGCAGGAAGGACGATTTTTAGGACAGTTTGGTAGTTATAGGCCCCTAAACCCATGGCCGCCCAGCGGATGTCTTGGGGAACGATTTTTAAAGCCTCATCGGTGGTTCTAATAATAGTAGGTAACATTAACACCGCTAAACCGATCGAACCGGCAAGGGCAGAAAAGCCTAAAAGGGCTGTTCCTTCGCCAAATAACGGGGCAACTAGCAAACCGTAGGCGAAAACCCCGACAATAATCGAAGGGACACCCGCTAAAACGTTGGTAGCAAAGCGCACACCCTGGGCAAGTTTGTTATCACCGCTAAATTCCGAGAGATAAACCGCCGCTAAAACGCCAATGGGAACTGCGATCGCTGTGGCCAGGGCGACGACGATAATTGTCCCTAAAATGGCGTTAGCGATGCCTCCTCCTCCTAACCCCGGCGGTGGCGGTAATTTGGTAAAGAGATTGGCGTTTAAACGGCCCACCCCTTGCACAAAAACGAAGCCTAGGACGGCAAAAAGGGGAATCACGGTGACGGCTAAACATAAACCCGATAGGACGGTCATAATTGTCCCCAATAGCGATCGAGGACTACTCGGTTTCTTTTTGAGATTATTGCCTAAATTCGCACTATCCATATCAGTTATCAGTTATCAGTTATCAGTAATCAGTGAACAGTAAGTAGGTAGGTGTTAAAAGTTGTCAGACACCCCCCTTATCAAGGGGGGATTAAGGGTAGGGTTGATTCATGAATCAACCCTACTATGAATCAAGCCTAGGATTAAGGGGGGATTAAGGGAGGATCGAAGCTAAAATCCATTTTTAATTTAATTATAACCAGCTACTTAAACAGTAATCAGTTATCAGTAATCAGTGAACAGTAATCAGTTATCAGTGATTAGTAAACAGTGAAAAGTGAAAAGACAGCAGTAAACTGCCATTTGATGATGAACACTTAATACAAACTGCTCACTTAATACTCAAAACTTAAAACTCAAAACTGATAACTGATAACTGCCTCCTGACGGCTTAATACTTAGCTTTGACGCGATTAACGATTAATTCTGCGAAGATATTGACTACTAGGGTCAAAACCAAGAGAACAAAACCCGCATACATTAAAGCTGATACTTGCATTCCCGATGCTTCGGCGAATTGGTTAGCCAATAAGGAAGCGATCGTGTTAGCGGGGGCGAGAATAGAGGCACTAATGCGGTTAGAATTGCCGATAATCATCGTTACTGCCATTGTTTCCCCTAAAGCGCGCCCTAAAGCTAACATAATCCCCCCGACAATCCCGGAAAAAGCGGCGGGAATTAATACCCGAAAAATCGTTTCCCAACGGGTGGCCCCCAAGCCTAGGGAAGCTTGCCTTAGATCC
Source organism: Microcystis sp. M090S1 (assembly GCF_020246295.1). Classification (NCBI taxonomy): domain Bacteria; kingdom Bacillati; phylum Cyanobacteriota; class Cyanophyceae; order Chroococcales; family Microcystaceae; genus Microcystis; species Microcystis sp. M090S1. The sequence continues at coordinate 15,270 of NZ_JADBTF010000054.1, forward strand.
GGCGGTAAAGCGGCCAAAGAGTCGCGAGAGATAGCGATAATAATCGGCAGGATCATAATTGCTAAAATAACCCCCGCCGGTAACATTCCAGGACCCCCTAAAGGAGTACTAAACAGAGGAATCCAACTAAAATTAGCATTTAACCAGTTACCAAGGGGTCTGAGGATAGGAATCAATACAAAGATACCCCATAATCCGTAAACAACACTGGGAATAGCGGCCAAAAGTTGTACGAGAAAAACCAAAATTGTCCGCGCATTTAAGGGAATAAAATCTTCGCTTAAAAAAATGGCCGAACCGATACCGAGGGGAACAGCAATCAGGAGGGCAATCAGAGAACTAACGAGAGTTCCGTAGATAACGGGCAGAACTCCGAATTCTTCGCGACCGCGCACGGGATTCCAAGCACTACTGGTCAAAAATCCCAGACCAAAGGTTTGAATCGCCGGTAAAGCCCGAATAAAAATCACTAGGGCAATTAGGAGCAAAATTACCCCAATAGCGATGGCAAAGGCGGTAGTTAATCCAACAAAGCCTTTATCGAGGATTTTTTCCGATTCTGGACGTTCTTTAAAATTTGAGTCGGGTGAAACTGTGGGCGCACTCATGATTAGGGTTTAAATCCAGCTAGTTTGCGGTAGCTAAGGTCGAAATTGACCTCTCTCCACTATTATTGTAACTTTGAATACATTTTTTCGGCTACTAATCCACATTGATTGTGTAATCGGGATAGATGACATCGGCAGCGGCGGCTACTCGTTCGCGGACGTTTTTCGGTAGGGGAATATAACCAAGGGCGGCGGACTGTTCCTGTCCCTGATTAAGTCCAAATTCGATCATCGCCTCCATAGCTAAAGCTTTTTGGGGATCGTTGTATTTTTTATAAACCAACATCCAACTATAGGTGACAATGGGGTAGGAATTTTCCCCCGGGGGATCAACGATAAAAGCCCGCAGATTTTCGGGTAATTCCACCGTGGCTAAGGTGGCAGCGGCGTTAGTTTCATTGGGGATAACAAATTGACCGGCTTGGTTTTGTAAAGTGGCCATGGGCAGGTTATTATTTTTAGCGAAACCGTACTCGATATAGCCAATCGAGCCTTGATTTTGTTGAATTAGGGCAGTTACACCTTCATTTCCTCTACCGCCGAGAAATTTACCTTTTTTGGTCGGCCATTGTACGGCTTTTCCTTCACCGATACTTTTTTTCCATTCGGGACTAACGGCGCTTAAAAACTTAGTAAAAACTCCCGTCGTCCCGCTACCGTCTGCCCGGTGAACTACGGTAATTTCTTCATTGGGTAGTTTTAAATCGGGGTTATCGGCGGCGATTTTGGCATCGTTCCAACGGGTAATCGTGCCTAAAAAGATGCCTACATAGGCTTCCCTACTTAGTTTCAGCCCTTCTACTCCGGGCAAATTATAAGCCATAACGATGCTTCCCGCCGTCATCGGTAGCAGTAAAACCCCGCGGCTAACTCTGGCCATATCTTCGTCACTCATGGCCACATCGGAAGCGCCAAAATCGATCGTACCTTGAATAAATTGTTCGACTCCCGCCCCGCTACCGGTGGATTGATAGTTAATTAGCAGTTTAGAAAATAGTTGATTGATGGTGACAAACCAGTTTTGATATAGGGGTGCAGGAAAAGAAGCGCCCGCACCATTGAGGGCGACCTCTCCTTGCAGAGGAACTTGGGCGATCCTATTGCTTCCCTCTCCACTGGTTCCCGCCGTATCGCCGCCACCACAAGCGGTTAAAGTCGCTGTTAAAGTCGCTAGGGATAAGGCTGTTAGTAAATGGGTTCTGTTTCTGCTGGGCATAGGATTAATTTTGAGCCGTAAACTGCCTTAAATCTTACGCTAAAAGTTACCACTGCTTGGTAAAGAATAGGTTAAGAAGTGAATAAAAAAACATAATGTATTGTCAAGAAAAGTTTTCTCGATAACTAGACAAAAATCTCAACTTCTTTTACTATTTGTTTTGACTAAACATTAGTTTTAAGTAGGGAGGCACAATTATTTGTAGGATGGGTTAGCGGTAGCGTAACCCATGCGGGCGTTGGGTTTCATGCTTCAATCCAACCTACGTTCTTCTTTTACTATCTATTTTGACTAAACATTAGTTTTAAGTAGGGAGGCACAATTATTTGTAGGATGGGTTAGCGGTAGCGTAACCCATGCGGGCGTTGGGTTTCATGCTTCAACCCAACCTACGTTCTTCTTTTACTATTTATTTTGACTAAACATTAGTTTTAAGTCGCAGGTAAGGCCGCTAACTTTTCCAGTTTAGATTAGGTTTTTCTCTTTCCTTACCATTGTAGTGACGTAAAAACAACAAAGAAAAGATTAAGGTTTTTAGTCATCATCCCTCAGCTTTTTTCTCCCCACTTCCCCACTTCCCCACTGATAACTGAAAAGTCTCCCCAATACCCGTTTTTACTTTCTCCTTTTTACACCTATGCTAGAAATTTTTACTCAGCTATCTCGTCCGACCAAAGTAGTCGCAACCATACTAGGAACTGCTCTACTTTTACCTGCTTGTGCCAATATTAATCCTCAAGACCTAAAACCAATTAAAATTGATGGTTCGAGTACCGTAGCACCAATTACCAACAAAGTTCTCGAAGATTTTAAAGCTAATACCCCTAACAAAGCTTTGGCTGATGTTAAAATTGACGCTAATATTTCAGGAACTGGCGGCGGTTTTAGAAAATTTTGTGCGGGAGAAACCGATATTAATAATGCTTCTCGGCCGATTTCTGTGGAAGAATTAAAAGAATGTGATGCTAATAAGGTCAGATTTATCGAACTACCGATCGCTTTTGATGCTTTAACCGTGGTAGTCAATCCCCAAAATAACTGGGTTGATGATATTTCGACCACAGAATTGAGAACTATTTGGGAACCAGCGGCCGAGAATAAAATCAAACGTTGGAATCAAATTAATCCCGCTTGGCCCGACCGACCGATTACCCTTCACGGGCCAGGTAAAGACTCCGGAACCTACGATTTCTTCAGTGAGGTAATTAACGGCAAAGATGCCAGTCGTGGGGACTTTAATTTTAGTGAAGATGACCAAGCTTTAGTTAATGCCGTCAGTCAAGATCCGAACGCTTTAGGCTATTTTGGCCATGCTTACTATGAACAAAATCGGGATAAATTAAAAGCTTTGAAAGTTAACGGTATTGAACCAACTCGCAGCAATGTAGAGGATAGTAAATATCAGCCTTTATCTCGTCCTTTGTTTATTTATGTTAATGCCCAAAAAGCCCAAGAGAATCCCGCTTTAGAGAAATTTGTCGAACATTATCTCGATCGAGTTCCCAATTTATTAGATACTATTGGTTATATTCCCCTACCGAATGAGGCCTATCATTTGGCACGGGTACAGTTGCAAAAATTTGAGATAGGAACAGTTTTTGATGGCAGACCTCAACCCAATTTAACCATCGGGGAATTACTTCGTAAACAAGCTCAATTTGAAGCTAAGTAACGATTCCCATCTGATACTAAATCCGTTGAGTATAGGCTACATATCAGGACAGGCACTCCTGCAAGGGGAGTGACTCTTAAATTATTACAGATGCGTCAGCAGCTGCGTGTAAGCATCCCACCGAAAAACTAATGCGCTCCGGGGTTTGGGGGCGGCGCCACGCCCCCAACGGGTAGGGTTGATTCATGAATCAACCCTACTATGAATCAACCCTACCCATTCAGCGTATCGAGAAACTTGTTAATTAACCTTTCGGTGTCGCCCCAAATTGTTCGATGAGGATAGAAGTTAACAGCGATTTTAGATCTTCACAGGGAATCCCTTTTTGTACACAGCTTCCCAGGTGGGCATCTTTACCCACTTTACCCCCCATGTAGATGTCAACTCCTTCCACGGTTTTGCCGTCTTTGCGCGCTTTTGTCCCCATCAAACCGATATCGGCCACTTGGGGTTGTCCGCAGGAGTTAGGGCAACCAGTCCAATGGATCCGCACACCCCGGGGGATATTTAATTCGGCATCTAACTGACGAATCAAGTCCACAGCCTTATTTTTGGTTTCAATCAGGGCAAAATTGCAGAATTGCGCCCCCGTGCAAGAAACGAGCGCTCGTTGTAAAGGAGTGGGATTGGGGGTAAACTTAGCCAGTAAAGGCTCGGTTAAAAGAGTCGGCATATTTTCAGCCGCTATATTGGGAATAATCACGTTTTGTTCCACGGTTAAACGCAATTCTCCGCTGCCATACACTTCGGCAATCCGGGCTAAATCGAACATATCATCGGCAAATAGACGACCAACGGGAACACAAAGACCGATATAGCTCAATCCCTCCTGTTTTTGGGGAAAAACTCCTAAATGATCTCGTTTTTCCCAGTCAATAGCGTCTTTTTCGGCTGCCGTTGCCAAGGGATAACCTAACTGATTAGCCACCCGCGTCCGGAATTCCTCAATTCCCCACTCATCAATTAACCACATTAAACGGGATTTTTGACGATTGGCGCGCAATCCGTTATCGCGGTAAACTTCCAAAATTCCTCGGCATAAATCCACCACTTCCTGATTCGGTCTCACCCAAACATTCATGGGAATTGCCGCTTCACAGCGTTTAGCCGAGAAAAAGCCGCCCACCACGACATTAAAGCCTAATTCTCCCTCTTTATAGGCAGGAACAAAGGCAATATCGTTAATTTCCGCATGAACGGAATTATCCCGTCCCCCCTCGATGGCAATATTAAATTTGCGGGGCAGATTGCTAAATTGATAATTACCTTGACCGTAGTTGGTAATCATATCTTGGACTTTTTGGACTAATTCCCTGGTGTCAATTAATTCATCTGCGTCTAGTCCTGCCATGGGTGAACCGGTAATATTTCTGACATTATCCATGCCCGATTGTACCGAAGTCATACCCACGGATTTTAGTCGTTGGAAAATATCAGGAATATCTTCGATACGAATACCGCGTAATTGTAGGTTTTGACGAGTAGTAATATCGGCATTGCCATCATCACCGTAACGCTGCACAATTTCCCCTAAAACTCGCATTTGCTCACTACTGAGAATGCCGTTAGGAACCCGCAAACGCATCATGAATTTGCCCGGGGTGACGGGACGATAAAAAACCCCCACCCATTTTAAGCGATGTTCTAAATCGGTTTTATCCATCGCTTCCCAACCGATTTGGGCAAAATGCTCCAGTTCATCTTTAATGGCTAATCCGTCTTTTTCGGCTTTAAATTTCTCGAATTTATTGAGAGTTGTTCCATCTTTTTCAGGTGCTTGTACCACGAATCTACCTCCTTCTGGTCTGTGGGTGCAATTGTTCTAGTTGGTGCGGGTTAGAAATGAAGAAATCGGGATTTAACAATAAGTATTCTTTAAAATACCGTCGTCATTAGCAAAAATTTAGTAATTTACCTAGTCTCTATTTGTTATTTAATTCGTTTTAAGTTGGATAATTTTGTATTGTTTGTAACAGAAATCCGCTCACCATCGTGTTTAGGCATTTATATCATGCAGTAAGTGCATTAAGGTGGGGTGTGGGGTGTGGGG
>NZ_JADBTF010000055.1:0-10852 GCF_020246295.1 Microcystis sp. M090S1
GACTTTCTGACGAAGAACTAGAAAAACTAAAACGGTATGCTCAACAAAAACAAATTTCTGCTGCCGAAGTTGTCAGGGATTGGATTAAAAAGTTAAAGTAATCAAGCCGCCCTCCGCTCCGCTAAAGGGCGGGGTTTTCAACCCAAATTTTCGATAAATCGGCCTCTTCTAGGTTAGCTCCCCGCATAGCAGCAGCGGCGAAAACTCCTCCGCGCAAATCCTGATGGGAAAAATCCCGATCTTGCAGCTGGGCAAAACTATAGTTAATCGTTTTATCTTGGGCTAAAGCCACTGGACGGGCCGCGAAAAGTAGCCAAAGAATCGCCAGCAAAATAATTAAAACCAGACTGAAAAATTTTTTCAACATTGTTACTGTTGAGCGTCGAGAAACTGGGCCACATCATCACCCACCCGAATAGTTAGGTCTGAGTCTAAAGCACCAGTGGAGGATGATTCTACTTTACCGATTCCCAATTGATTTTTCAAGAGGTTAGCCGACTGAACATCACCTTTTTGGGCAATAATTGCCGTGGTTTCTAGCTTTTGGGAGGAGTCATCGCTAATATAAACATTTGTATAGCCCCGTTTGGCCAGATAATTGCGAGTACGACGGGCTAAACCTTTGGTATGGGTGGCATTTTGAATGGCAATCCGCAGACTATAAACGGAGGTTTCTCCCTGGGAATAGTTATCGGTAAAATTATTAGCCACAATGGTTCTGATTTCGCGACGGTTCAAAATCCAATAACTGCGACCATCGTATTCCTCGAGGCTATTAAACCGGCCGGGGAGTAGGATCATTCTCAAGTCATCCCGTTTAATTTCCCGGCCAAAATTAGCGATAGCCAGCATTTCCTCGACGGATAAATTCGTATCGATATATTGTTGTAAAACCTGTACTGCTTTCGGGAGACTGGGGAGAATTGTCGGACTAAAAATCTTTTGTTGTAGTGCTTTTAATAAAATTTGTTGTCTTTGTACGCGACCGATATCGCCGTATTGCTGGTTACGAAAACGGGCAAATTGTTCGGCTTGGTCGCCGTTGAGATTTTGCCAACCTTCTTGTAAATCAATTTCTAATTTTTGGGTGACATCTTTATGATACATTCGTTCGGGTACATAAACCTCTACACCCCCGACTAAATCGACTAATTCCTTAAAGGCATCGGTAGTCACCCGGACATAGCGATCTACGGTGACATCCCCTAAAGTATTACTGACCACTTCCGCCGCTAGAGTTGGTCCACCGTGAACATTGGCATCGTTAATTTTAGTGAAACCGTGGCCGGGGATTCTGACGCGGCTATCGCGAGGGATAGACAACATTCTCACGGTTTTATCGCTAGGATCGAAGCGCACTAGGAGCATGGTATCGCTGCGACCTTTAAATACATCGTCGCCGTTTTTGGCATCTAAAACTCGATCGATGCCCATAACTAAAATATTAACAGGACGAGAAAGCTGCTGGTTAATTAAGCTATTCCAAGCTTGAGCCTCAAGGATGTCTGTTTGGGTGGGAAAAGTCGTTTTTTGGAAGATAGCCCCAATTGGCGCCGGTAAGGGACTAATTAAAGCGACGGCAGCCCCAACAGTGGCGGAAACTAGGGCGGTAAAACTGAGGGTTATTCCCCAAAATAAGCCCTTTTGCAGGGGAGATGCTTTTTTTAAACCGGACATGACCGAACTGACCACCGTGAGGGTATTTTCTGAGTTTTGGCTGTATTCCTGCTTTTCAAACCGCCCCGAAACATTGGCCATGAACTAACCTCAACATCTGATTAAAAGCTTACTTTAGGATGTGACTGCTGATCCATAGAATCTATCTCTAGCGCAAAAGTTCCAGATATTGGTCACTCCCCTCTCGCTGGCTATTGTAACATATTGTTAAGGAACTGGCTATCCTAGACCTGTTGTAAAAATCAAAAATTGTTGTTACGGTTAGGAGTCGGTCGTCAGTAGCCAGTAGTCAGTAGCCAGGAGAATTAAGAATGAATAATCAGCAATTAAATGCTCTATTTACAGATTTTATGCCATTTAATCCTTATTTTTGCCGTTTTTGAACCCTGAAAAGTTAATTATGCAAGAGGAATTTGAGGGATTCAGTTCGGTTATAAATTATCTCTGTGGCCAAGAATTAAGAGAGGTGGAAACTTGAAGATGACAGAACTAAGGTTATTATCCTTATTGATTTTATCATTAAATCCTCGATTTTATACCTTAGCTTTTGGCTAGTTGGGCAGTTTTTTCTGTCAATATAATTCTGATCTATTTTTTATGAAAATCATCTCTCTTACCCCATCATTCAACCAGGAATATCTCTGTATAAGAGACTTAAATCTCTACAATTCTCCCAGTTGTCAAGAGTTAGCGACCCAAGCACAACAGGGAAGACAATTAAAATTTATTTCCCTAGAAATTACCGAAAAAGGGCTACAAATTCAGCTAAGAGAAGATAATTATTTAGCTTGGTTATGCGGAGAAGATTTAGATGCAATTGCGGCAGCCACCACAGCTTATCAAAAAATTCCTTTAAGTCGTTCGGACATAGAAAAATATATTCCTGAGATTATCACTTTTACTCAGGAAGCAAGGAACCGTACCAATCATTATCTCTGGGGTGGAACCCTTGCACCTAATTACGATTGTTCAGGATTAATCCAGGCTGCTTTTGCCACTTTTGGTATTTGGTTGCCGAGGGATTCCTATCAACAGGAGGCTTTTTGTCAAAAAATAAACCGAGAGGAATTACTCCCAGGAGATTTAATTTTTTTTGGTGATAAAAGAGTTAATCATGTTGCTTTATATCTAGGGAATAATCAATATATCCACAGTTCAGGAAAAGAAACAGGTAACAATGGTATCGCTATAAATCTACTTACTGATGATAGGGATAGCGTCAGTCGTCATTATTATCAAAAATTATGGAGTTTCGGTCGAGTTATGCACAATTAATCAGTTATCAGGGAAATGGGGAAATGGGGAAATGGGGAAATGGGGAAATGGGGAAATTTCAACTAAAACCCTAAAACCCTAAAACCCCAAAACCCCAAAACCCCAACCCCTAACTCCTCACTCCTTACTCTCCCCCATAGGTAATCATGTCAGAAAACATCTCCCTAAGCGGTCTGTCAATTCGTCGTCACATAGGAGTATTGATGTTAACTATAGCAGTTATCATCATCGGTCTTTTTTTTCTAAATCGTTTAGAAGTGGACTTGCTTCCTTCTATCACTTATCCCCGCATTAGTTTAAGGATGAATGTACCCGGAGTTTCCCCGGAAGTCATTCTCGAAGAAGTAACTAAACCCCTAGAAGAAGGAATGAGTGCCACCGAGGGAGTAGTGCAAGTTTATTCAGAAACTCGCGAGGGAAGGATGCGAGTAGATTTATTTTTTCAACCGGGGGGAGACTTAAATGTCGCTTTAAATGAAGCTACCGAAAGTTTTAATCGTGTCCGACAAAATTTACCCGATATTATTGAGGAACCGCGCTTAAACAAATTTGAACCCTCTCGTTTACCCGTCTATGAATTCGCTCTCGTTTCTGATACCCTACCCCTAAAAGATTTAAGATTATTTGCCGATGAAGAATTAGGGAGAGAATTAGGATTTGTGGAAGGAGTGGCAGTGGTGGACGTGATTGGGGGAGTTAGAGAAGAAATTCAAGTTAATATTGACCTGCAGCGATTACAATCTTTAGGAGTGGGATTAAATCAGGTTTTAGACACCCTAAAAAGACGCAATCAGGACATCTCTGGGGGCCGACTAGAGGGAGAAACCGGGGAACCTTTAACCCGTGCGGTGGGGAAATTTAAAAACGTAGCGGATATCCAAGATTTAGCACTGACCGATAGTAATAATCCCGAAGAAAAAATCTATCTGCGGGATGTGGCCAGAGTTATCGATGGGACAGAAGAACAAAGAATTTTTGTCACCCTAAATGGAAAAAATGCCGTGCGGGTTAGCGTCCAAAAACAACCGAATGCGAACACGATTGCTGTGGTAGAAGGGGTCAAAAAACGCATTACAGAATTAAAAAAATCCGGGTTAATTCCAGAGGGGATGCAAGTCGTCCCCACTACCGATGAGTCTGTATTTATCCAAAACGCGGTTAATAACGTGGTTTCTTCGGGACTAGCGGGGACAATTTTAGCAGGATTGACTGTATTCGTCTTTCTCGGTTCTCTGCGACAGACTTTTATCATTACCCTAGCGATTCCTCTTTCTACCCTCGTCGCAATTATCTGTATGAAGTTATTCGGGTTATCGATAAATGTGTTTAGTTTGGGAGGATTGGCCCTAGGGGTGGGTATCGTGGTGGATAATTCCATTGTCATGCTGGAAAATATTGCCCTCAAAGTTAATCAAAACCAAAATAAGCGAGATTTTTTAGAAATTGCCCGGAATAGCAGCCAAGAGGTAGAATCTGCTTTATTGGCCTCCACTGCGACTAATCTCGTCTCTATCCTGCCATTTTTACTACTGGGTGGTTTTATTTCCCTGCTGTTTAACGAGATTATCCTCACTATCAGTTTTGCTGTGGCTGCTTCTCTGTTGTGTGCGTTAACTGTTGTTCCCATGTTGGCCAGTCGTTTGTTAAATATGGGGGTTTCCAGTGGCATTCAGCGATTTTGGCTCTTAAGAGTCTTTAGTCAACGTCTAGAAGGTTTAACCATCCTCTACGGTCGTTTTTTAGCTAAAATCATCCACTACAGAATACCTGTTATCCTGCTGGCCTTTTTAATTTTAGGGGGAAGTAGTTTTTATCTCTGGCAATATATCCCCCAAGAAGTCTTTAGTCGTATTCAAACCGGACAGGTGAACGTTTTTGCCCAATTTCCCCCGGGTACCAATTTAAATACTAACCGTCAGGTGATGCGGGAAGTAGAAAAGATTTTATTATCACAACCGGAAACTGAGTATGTTTTTACTACCAGTGGCGGTTCTCTTTTTGGCACAACTACCAATGAAAATATTTTGCGCGCTTCTAGTACGATTAATCTCAAAAAAGGCACTAATACAGAAGCATATATCGAACGGATGAGCAAAGCACTAGAGCAATTAAACCTCGTTAACGTGCGTTTGCGTCTCACCCCCGGTCAAGTGCGCGGTATTATTCTGAATAACTCTCCCTCCGTTGGTGCCGATGTGGATGTGATGTTACAGGGACGCGATGGGAAAACTTTAGAGCAAGCTGGTGAAGAAATCCTCAGTATTCTCGATGAAAAAGTCCCTAGTGCGCGTTTTCGTGCCGATGCTGACCCCAGACAACCAGAAATTCAGATTAAACCCGATTGGACACGCTTAAATAGTTTGGGATTGAGTACCCTGGAAGTGGGACAAACGCTACGGACCGCTATTCAAGGATCGATCCCCACCCAACTGCAACGGGGAGAAAGATTAATCGATATCCGAGTGCAATTGGACCCCAACTCGCGGCAAAAAATTAGTGACATATCACAAATACCTATTTTTGTCAATAGACAAGAAGACTTAAAATTAGCAGATATAGCCCGGATTGAAGCGGGAAAAACCCCCGGAGTCATCCAGAGAATCAATCAGCGTCAAGTTTTTATTATTATCGGCAGTTTAGTCGAAGGGGCGAAATTAAGTGACGCACTCGTGGGGGTACAATCGGTTTTAAATTCCACTCCCTTACCCGATGGTATCAGCATTTTACCCAGTGCTGCCGCCACGTCTAATCAAGAAATTCAGGGTTCTTTGGGTTTATTAGCGGGTTTATCAGTATTTTTAGTCTTTGTGGTCATGGCCGTGCAGTATAACTCACTCATAGACCCTTTGGTGATTATGTTAACCGTTCCTTTGGCCCTAGCGGGGGGAATTTTCGGACTATATTTGACCAAAACCCCGATTAATGCCATTGTCATCGTCGGGGTGGTTTTATTGGTGGGCATTGTGGTTAATAACGGGATTATTATGGTGGAATTGGCGAATCAATTGCGGCAAGAATTCGGTTTTACTCGACTACAAGCTATTTTAAAGGCCGCTCCCCAACGTTTACGACCGATTTTAATGACTACCGTGACCACGGTTTTAGGTTTATTTCCCCTCGCTTTAGGATTGGGAGAGGGGGGAGAATTCCTGCAACCTTTAGGAATTGTCGTTTTTTCGGGTTTGTCTTTAGCAACTCTGTTAACTCTGTTTATTATTCCCTGTTTTTACGTTTTATTCTCTAGAAAATAATCCCCCTGCACAGTGGGAAGTGGGGAAGTGGGGAAGTGAGGAAGTGGGGAAGTGGGGAAGTGGGGAGAATAAATAAAAAAAGTCTCCTATCTCCTGACTCCTGACTCCTGACTCCTGACTCCTGACTCCTGACTCCTAACTCCTGACTCGGAGAATACTGACTTCTAACCCAATGTTGGTCAAAGATAAGCAAAAATTATTTACTGACTCCAAAAACTTGAGAATATTTAAATTAACATTTCGCAATATTTATAAATTCTTAAGAATTAATTGAGAAAGATTTTTATTTAACAACGATGTTACAATGGTTACAGCGATTTGATAGAATTTCATGATGGGTTATTATGTGCTTTTTTGGGCAGCAATGGCTCAAACCCTTGCCACACCTACAAGGTGATCCTAATTAAGACAGGTAAATCAGTCAATTTCACCCATAACGATGATCTTTTTTTTGTGTAGTTTTATTGCAAAAAAAAAGTTTTTTTGACAAAAAACACAAAGTATGATAGGAACCCAATGTATTTCTGGCTGCCAGTAGTTATTGCAGAGTGGGAAGTGGGGAAGTGGGGAAGTGGGGAAGTGGGGAAGGGGAGCATCTCACCTTTGTAACCCCTAAATCAGGTTTTATGTCAAACTATTTTGAAAGCCTTACTAGAAACCAGTTTGAGGGACAAGTATAATTACTCACTTGTATAAAAATGAGATGCTCCCTGGGGAATGGGGAAGTGGGGAAGTGGGGAGTATTTTCAGTGATCAGTAAACAGTGAACTGAAAACTCACATCTGATAACTGATAACTGATTCAAGGCTGACTCCTAACCCGACAAAAAACTTTTTGCCGCAAACCCTAAGTTAAATAAGCGATAGTTACCCCCGAACCTCCCTCATTTTGGGGGGCTAATTGAAAGCGTTTTACCTGGGGATGACGGGATAAAAAATCGTGAACACCTTGACGCAATTTCCCCGTACCTTTACCGTGAATAATCCATAATATGCCCGATGGGGTGGCGCGGGTGATCGCCTGTTCGATATCCGTTTCTGACTCTGCCACCCTTGAACCGCGAATATCGACAGTATTATTAGCAGTACGAATTAAAGGAGTCTCCTGGGGTTTTGCGGGAGTTTGTGGCAAATTTTTGGCAGGTTTTGGCGCAGTTTCCACTTTTTGACCATCCAAAGACTCAATCTGATCTAAGGGTAGGGTCATCTTCATCATACCGAAACGCAGGGAAATCTCCTCTGATTCCGGTGAAATTGCTAGAACTTCGGCAGTTTGTCCCAAATTGGGCAAGCGCACCCTTTCCCCCACTTGCGGACGATAATTAACCTTAGTTTTTTCCGTTTTTGGTAATAACCTTTCTGCGATCGCAGTTAACTCCTCTGTGGCTTTTTGGGCATCTCTACCGGTTTTTGTTCCTGATTGCAACTGGCGAATAACGTCATTAATCTCTGCTTTTGCCGATAATAAAGCCTTTTGTATCTCCTGCTCCTGATAACGTTTTAATTCTCGCTCTCTCTCCTGTAGAGAATTGGCCCGCGTGGAAACTTCTGTATAAAATTTCTCCGTTTGTTGGAGCAATTGACTAGCTTCTTTAGCTTTTGACTCCTGTTCCCGTCTTTGCGCTTCCAAACCAGCAATTACTTGATTTATCTCCTCCGATAACCCCCCCAGATGATTTCTCGCTTCGGCCACAATTTCGGGACTTAATCCCAAACGCTGGGCAATAGTTAAAGCATTAGAACGCCCCGGAATGCCCCATAATAGTCGATAAGTAGGGGAAAGAGTGCGATCATCAAACTCTACCGAGGCATTTTCAAAGCGAGAATCTCGATACTTTAACGCTTTTAATTCCCCGTAGTGAGTGGTAGCCACCGTCAGTAAACTATGATCGGCGAGGTATTGTAAAATAGCGATCGCTAAAGGACTTCCTTCGGCCGGATCCGTACCTGCTCCCACCTCATCGAGTAAAACCAAGGAACGAGAATTTAGAGCCGCTAAAATGCGAACAATCCGGCGAATGTGACCCGAAAAAGTCGATAAACTCTGTTGCAAAGACTGTTCATCCCCGATATCGGCTAAAACGTGATCGAACCAGGGTATCTCTACCGGTTCCCGCGCTGGAATAAACAGGCCCGCTTTCGCCATTAAAGCCGCTAATCCGAGGGTTTTTAAAGTAACGGTTTTTCCGCCGGTATTTGGTCCGGTGATGGCAACAACGCGAATTTCTGGGCTAATCTGCACATTTATTGGTACGACCTCCCCCCCCTGTTCGTGGTGTTTTTGCCACCAGAGCAAAGGATGACGCAAATTCCGCAAAGTAATCGTTTCCGAACCATCGATAAAGCGCGGGGGATTACCCTCTAACCATAAACTGTAACGGGCCCTAGCGGTGGCCAGATCGAGCCTAGTAGCGATCGCTAGTAAATATTCTAAGTCCTCAAAGGCTTCGGCGATTGTATTACTTAACTGCCGCAGGATTTTTTCTTCTTCGATTTGTTCCTGACGACGATATTGCCGCAGTTGATTGCCTTGGTCAACGATAGAGTGAGGTTCAATGTAAAAAGTCGCCCCTGTGCTGGAAGTATCGTGAATTATCCCGGGTATTTGCTCTTTTTGCGCTGCTTTGACGGGAATCACCCAGCGGTCGCTTCTTTGGGTAATCACCGCTTCTTGGATAGCACCGCCCTGTTTTTGCATGATATCCTGTAATTTGCGGTAAATGCGCTCTCTAATCACCTTCATTTGTCCCCGAATTTCCCGTAATTGGGGACTAGCGCGATCGGATATCCGGCCATCTTCATCGATACAACGGTGTATTTCCTGTTCTATCTCTGGATAGGTGCGAATTTCCGCTACTAACTCTTTTAAAACCGGTATATCTTCCTGTTCGTCAATTAAACGCCGTAAACGTCGCACACCCGCCAAAGTCGTGGCAATATTTAAAAGTTCCTGTCCCGATAATAACCCCCCCAGATGCGCCCTTTCTAGGGCATCGCCGATGTCGCTAATCCCATCAAAGGAAAGACGACTATCTAATTTTTGTTCTAAGCTATAAACTTCTTTGGTTTGGCAGAGTAGGTTTAAACTTTCCTCTTTGCTTTCCGGTAAGGGCAATTGACGAATTGCGATCGCACCGAGTTTAGTCGCTGCAAAAGTAGCTAGGTGTTGACATAGCCGCGGCCATTCCAATAATTCTAGGGTTTCGTCTTGAATCAATTTTGTAGTTTTTTATAATACGCTTTGTATTTCTAGTCTAACCAGATTTGGTCTGATTTTTACAGGAGTCATTTCAGCCGACAGTAATCAGTCAAGGGAAAAGACAGCACTGTTACTCGCACCTAATACCTGTCACTTAACAATCTCGCCAATCTGTTGACTATCTAAATTACTCGTTAAGACTGCACTGGAGTGCCGGAGTTGGGAGCAGGGAGAGGAAGTTCGAGCATTTGTACTAAAATTTCTAATACGCAGTTTAAATTCAGTACAGCTTATAATATTAGGTCGAGTTCTACTGATAACTGATAACTGATAACTGATAACTGTATCTAAATTCCTTTCTGGAGAGAGAATTGCACCTGTTTAAATTCTTGTTTTAAACGTTGTTTGAGTTTGTCGGGGATGGGACGGGAACCGTAGGCGGTATAATAACCTGCTACAGAGTTTAAGGCTGTTTGCATAGTAGTGAAAGAACGCAAACCCCCGGATTTTTTATCTCGTCGGTAGAGGGAGATGTAATCGTTGATTTGTTCCTTTGCTTGCGACTCAACTGCCGCTTTATTCGGGTCATCTTTGACTAAATCAAGGGCTGTGGTTAAAGTTTCAATCACCGTCAGGGTATCCTGTCCATAATTGCCGGTTAACCGCGAACTACTAGAACAACCCATCAATCCGATGACCAGGACGAGAACCAAAGCTAATAAGCGAGAAATGTAAGGTTTTAGAGACATATTTTCAACACCATAAGTTAATCCCAAGTCACCTTATCCTATCAGGAAACCGTGACCAGTTCCCCATGAGAGTCAACCTGCTGCAAAAATCAAAAATCTTTCCTTTAGTCAGGGGTCAACTGGGGGTAAATAGCCAAAATATAGGCTTTGGGGGCTGTAAAAGCCCTATTTTTGCCTAAAATTTCGATGCCATCAACCCGGAGTGAGTTGATTCTGGACTAATTCCAGCCGCGTTGACATCCTCACCGCCGTAAACGGACGGTGATTCCTCACCACGCCACCTTTTTAGAATGGTCGCGTCAATGGGGTTAACGCTTCACAGGATGCTGCTTCTTTAACAGAAGTCTTACGCTTTCCGACCCGTCCGTTTAAAGTCTCCGATTGCCCACCGGCGACCTTGATATTTACCGCAGCGTTTACATCTCGATCATGAAAAGTCCCACAGAAAAGACATTCCCACTCACGGATATTTAGGGTTTGCTGAAAAAGTGTATTGGTGGGGTTAGGAGTCAGGAGTCAGGAGTCAGGAGTCAGGGGTCAGGAGTTTCAGGCTTTGTTGCCCTTGGTTTTTGTACCAGTTTGTGTACTACGAGAAGAATAATGCAAGGTTTTTGAATGTCCCAATCCTATTTTCGCAGCATGAACATCGGATTTTAACAGGTCAAAAGCCTTATTTTAAAAGGGTTTTACCATTATTCAGCA
>NZ_JADBTF010000056.1:0-2519 GCF_020246295.1 Microcystis sp. M090S1
GATGAAGACGCAAGGTTTTGAAGCACGATTCTCTCAAAATCTTGCACCTGTTTCGCTCGTAAAGCCACAAAACCCTTACCTTGCCTACATTTCACATTTATTCAGCAAGCCCTAAATGGAGATAGGGAAAATCACAAAAACTGCCACCTTTTTTACTTTTTCCCTGATATCCCGTGTCTAACTGGCAAATTCCCCCATCGGTGTCTCTTCCCCAAGAGTTTTTAAAAATAGTCCAAGACTACACCCCAGAGTCGGATGGCAGCGTCGTGGCACAAATATTATGGCATCGCGGTGTCCGGGATGTGGCGACTCTGGGGACGTTTCTGGATGAGAAAGCTTATCAGTCAAAAACTCCCTTTGATTTTGGGCAAGAAATGAACTTCGCCGTCAAAAGACTGGAAAAAGCCCTAAATAAAGGCGAAAAAGTGACTATTTGGGGGGATTTCGATGCCGATGGTGTCACCGCTACCACTGTCCTCTGGGAAGGATTGGGACAGTTTTTCCCACCCTATCAACAGTTAGATTATTACATACCCGATCGCCAAAAAGAATCCCACGGCCTCAATTGTCCCGGTATCGAGAAACTAGCGCATCAAGGAACCAGTTTAATCGTCACCTGTGACACGGGAAGCACGAATATCGCCGAAATTGACTATGCAAACAGTCTAGGTATCGATATTATCATCACCGATCATCATACCCTACCCGACGAGCGCCCCGAGGTGATTGCCCTGATTAATCCCCGCTACTTTGTGGAAACCCATCCTTTCTATCATCTTTCTGGGGTTGCCGTTGCTTATAAATTAGTGGAAGCGATGTATTTAACCCTGGCAGATATTCCCAGAAAACCCCTAGAAAATTTACTGGATTTAGTTGCGATTGGTTTAATTGCCGATTTAGTCAAATTGACGGGAGAATGTCGTTATTTAGCCCAAAAAGGTCTTAAAAAACTGCAAAACACTCAGCGTTTGGGAGTTAAAAAATTACTGGATTTATGTAACAAAACCGGAGATAGACCGATGGATATATCCTTCGGTATTGGACCGCGCATTAATGCCGTCAGTCGCATTTATGGCGATGCCAGATTTTGTGTAGAATTACTTACCAGTGAAGATGAAAAACGTTGTCACGAATTAGCTGAACAAGCGGAATTGGCCAATATTCGTCGCCAAGAAATCCAACGGGATATTATTAAACAAGTTCAGAAAAAACTAGAAAGAATTGATCTTTCCACCACTAATGTAATTATTTTAGATGATCCCCAATGGCTGGCGGGAATTTTAGGATTAGTTGCGGGACAAATTGCCCAAGAATACCAGCGACCAACAATTTTATTAAGTACCAGTGAGCCACCTTTTGCTAAGGGTTCCGCTCGGTCAATTCGTGATATCGATCTCTATCAATTAGTATCCTCTCAATCCCATCTTTTACATCGTTTTGGTGGTCATCCTTTGGCCGCAGGTTTAAGTTTAACTATAGAAAATTTACCCCTATTTATTGAGGGAATTAATCAACAATTGCGACGCACAGGAATTGATTTAACTTCCCTTTCTTCCGAGATAGAAGTGGCTGCGGTGGTGACGGTTTCCCAATTGGGAAAAAGTCTATTTAGAGAATTAAAATTACTGGAACCCTGCGGGATGGGTAATCCGACACCGAAGCTATTAATTCAAAATTGTTATTTTCACAATCTTTGGCATAAAAATCTTGAGGATTTCAAAGGCAGAAAAATCGCTTATCCCCGGACAACTTTTGAGATATGGGATAGTTCAATCGATCAGGGATTCCCCGGTATGTGGTGGGGTCATCACAAAGACGAAATTGCTTCCGATACCCGTTATGATGCCGTAGTCGAATTAGATTTTAATACCTACAAAAATCGCTATGAAGTGCGCTTAATTGCCCTGCATCCCTATCAACAAGAATCCCTAACCTATAGCGATAAAAAAGATTTTTTAATCGACAATCGCCATCGAGAAATTAATCGAGAAGTTAGCCAATTAAATCCCCTTTTTCTCTGGGAATGTCCCCGGGATTGGACAAAACTTTCCCGGGAATATCAACAGGCAATTTTACGGGATAAAAAGTTAGTTCTTGCCTATGGTAGTCCTTTGAAAAAATCCGCTCACACTACATGGATAAACCTTGTCGGGATCGGGAAATATTTAGCTAGAACTAAAACCAGTATTTCCCGTCAACAATTACAAAACCGCTTAAACCTCAGTTATCATACCCTAGAATTAGGATTAATTTCCCTAGCAGAAAATGGCTTTAAAGTCAAGAAAAATCAAGAAAATTTATCCTTTGAATTAGTCAATCATGAGGCAAAAATTAATAAGATTGAACAATTTCTAGAAGCGGTGGCCCTAGAAAACTTTCTCCAGCAATACTTTGCTACTGTTCCCCTAGAAATACTGCAAGCAATTCTTAATCATGAAGACTCGATCGATTTCTAGTTAGGGTTTGCGGCAAAAAGTTTGTTGGTGAGGTGTGGGAATTATGAATTATGAAGTGGGGAA
>NZ_JADBTF010000057.1:0-9107 GCF_020246295.1 Microcystis sp. M090S1
GCGTTGCGGGGGGAGATGGGAGCAGGAGAAAAAAGCTGATAACTGATAACTGATAACTGATAACTGATAACTGATAACTGATAACTGATAACTGACTAGCGGACTCCTAAAAACTTATGGGTTTGGAGACTGAGGTGCCATTGGGGATGCTGGAGAACATAATTAAAGACTAACTCTTTGCTTTCCACTGTATTCCATTCGGGTTGCAGATATTTGATCACCCCTTCCGATAACTTACTTTCCTGGATGGCTGCCCAGTCTAAATCCTCTGGATGAGCCACGACAATTTTTAACTCATTCACCCGTGCATAAATACTAGGATCGGGCATTTTATAAGTTTTAGGAGAAAAAGTCACCCAATCGAAAACCCCAGTAAAAGGATGAGCGCCAGAAGTTTCTAAATGTACCCGTAAACCCTGATTTTTTAATTCCTTGGTCAAAGGATCAAGATTGTGCATCAAAGGTTCACCCCCGGTAATGACCACCATAGCGGGGTTAGCCCCTTTTGCCATCTCTACCAATTCCCGCAGGGATTGTTGGGGATAACGGTGGGCATTCCAAGACTCTTTTTGGTCGCACCAAGGGCAATAGACATCGCAACCTCCCAAACGGAGGAAAAAAGCATTGCTTCCCGTCCAAAAGCCCTCGCCCTGCACAGAATGGAAAGTTTCGACAACAGGATAGGTACAATGGTTTATGCTAACCGTTTTCATAGAATCAGTATTATAGAAAATATGGACATTCCCCTGAACTTTGCCAAATACATCCAATGGTCTGGTATTGCCACGCTGGTTTTTTTGGTACTCACGATTATCGCTTTTCTCGTCGGTTGGGGAATCCGCTTTCGTCTCGTCGGTGTCACTAGCTTTATGGCTGTGTTGACGGTCGGAATTTTCGGTCTTGGGTTAGGATTATTTACTCGTACCGAAATTCCGGGAGCGGTGAGATTCTCCCTTGTCTATGATAACGGAGCTAATCAAGCTGTTATCTCCCTGCCCAATACTGTTACTGCCGAGCAGGTGGAGGCAACCCTAAAACAAGCCGCTAGTGACTTGTTTTCCTCTGGTCGCGCCGGTGCTGGCGGTAATAATCAATTTATCATTAGCGCTCGCACTCTGGTTCACCCTCAGCCCGGTTTATCTGCTCCTTTGTACTTAGGACAGATTAAAAAATCCTTCTCCGCCCCGGGGGATAATACTCCTGAACTACAGCTTTTTCCCGAAAGTTTCGCTAAAATTAGCCAATAATCCTGAGAGGTTGTCAAAAAATGTCCAATGCTGTCGCTGTTTTGCCCCTGTTAATCGCCCCCGCACAAGTGATTCGGGGTGACAATGCCCTAGAAGAATCCACCGGCAAGTTAGCGGATTTGGGCAAACGTCCCCTGGTGGTGGGCGGCGATCGCAATTTAGCTTTTTTGTCATCTCCCCTGAAAAATCTCACCCCCAGCTATCACAGTTATGCCCCCGATTGTTCGGAAAATTCCTTAGCATATTTAAAGGCATCTGTCAAGAGTCATGAGGCAGATTTTATCATCGGTGTGGGTGGCGGCAAGGCCCTCGATACGGCCAAATTACTCGCCCATCAGTGCCATTTGCCGATCGCCACGATTCCCACCTCCGCGGCCACTTGTGCCGCTTGGACAGCCCTATCTAACATCTATTCCGACGCGGGGGCGTTTCTTTACGATCTGTCCCTAGCCCGTTGCCCGGATTTATTAATTCTCGATTACGGTATTATCCAAACTGCCCCGAAAAGAACCTTAATCGCCGGTATTGGCGATGCGATCGCTAAATGGTACGAAGCTTCCGTCAGTAGCGGTCATTGCACAGAAACCCTGATCATTGCCGCTGTCCAACAGGCCCGGGTTTTGCGGGATATTCTTTTCCAAAAATCCCCGGCAGCCCTGGAAAATATCGGCGGGGAGGACTGGAAACAGGTGGTGGATGCCACCGTTTTATTAGCCGGAGTAATTGGTGGTTTAGGGGGCGCTAATTGTCGTACCGTGGCCGCCCATGCAATTCATAATGGTTTAACCCATATTCCCGCTTGCCATCATGCCCTGCACGGGGAAAAAGTCGCCTACGGCATCCTCGCCCAATTGCGTCTAGAGGAAATAGTTTTGGGCAATCAATTGGCAGTATCGGCCCGGGGGCAACTAATCCAGTTTTATGAACAAATTGGTTTACCGAAATCCCTAGAGGATTTAGGATTAAGAGACGTTTCCCTTGCCCAATTGCGCCACGCGGCGGCAATTGCCTGTCAGCCTAATTCTGACATTCATCGTTTACCTTTTACGGTTTCCCCCGAACAAGTTATGGCGGCCATGGTTTCTACTACCACTGCCGATACAATCGGGCAGAAAGTTAAAGCTAATTAAGGGCAATATTTTCGGGACTGATTATTAACGGAGGCAGGGGGCAGGAGGCCGTTTTTGTAACGGGGATTTATGCCCCGCTCCCAAAACTTTTCGCCCTAAGGCGAGGTTTTAGACCCGATTTTTTCGATAAAATTCTCACCTATAGCCCTAGGTTTTGAGCAGCAAATCAATCACAGCGCTCAACTAAACCATCCTGAAAGTCCCCCAAGCCTGAAAATCCTGATGCTGACAATTAAAAGAATAATCACCCTGCAATTGTGGGTTGGGTTGAATGATAGTGAAACCCAATAGGGAGTAAGCGTTGGGGGTGGTGCGTTCCCAAATACAAATTAATGTTAAAGCCACAATGGTTTGAGGGAACGCACCCTACAGGCTCATGCTGAAGAGGACTAGCTATACAGTCGCTTTCTTTAAGTTCTTCAAGGATTCGCCAGATGATTGGGTACATTATTAGAGCGTAAGTCCTTTACCGAAAATTTCGGTTGAAAGCCCCGCAGCAATTCTCATTTTACCCATCTTCTGGTACTCTCCGAAAACCCTGACAATTTATAAATTTTGTAACTCTTATCTGGGAGGCGGTCTTGCTGCACAAATGCCCTAGCAAGGACCACTTATTTCTTAATAAAAATTTGACCAAGTAATCAAAATTAAAAAATTAATGACAAAGAACTCAATCTATTGATATTAAATGTCTTGAGAATCTTTTGTTAATAGAAAAACTCTGGGAGTAACCGAGGATGTTACCAGTCATAGGGTTTCTCAGCAACTTGAGGTATATTTGCGAGGCTAAACCCCTTTATTGGCAAGAATATATATGCAATTCACATTTGTGAGAAACGATACAATACAAAATTAATCGAGCAAAAGACGATTGTTAATCTTGTCTTATCTAGATGTTAAAGAAAGTCCTATAGTATTGTTTCTGTGTCTATTATTTTAAGTGCTTTTCGCATTAGAAATTTTTCAGACCCTATCACCGCAGGTCGTAGAAAAAAAAGTCGGTATTCGATGAATACCACTCTACAGTCTATGAGATCAGAAATTATTCGTCTGTTTCTACCTGTATTTTTTGACACACCAGACTTTTACTCTATACTCCCCATCGTCACAGATAGACGAAATAAACGGAGCGAGTGTAATTTATCCAGATACAAAGGACAAGAAAGCGATGATTACTATTGCCGATCCAACCGCACTAGAGTTACCTCTTCTGGGACAAGATGATACTTACAACGACCTGAACATAGCCGAGACAACCTTTTCGGAAATTCGCATCCGCGACATTCAGGGAACTGGATTAGTATCGAGCCTAACAGGGACGCCGGTGAGCAATGTAGCCGGAATCGTCACGGCGATCGCCAATAATGGCTTTTACCTACAAGACCCCGATCCGGACAACGATCCGCGAACCTCGGAAGGCATCTTCGTCTTTACGGGAACGAGAAACCTCGGTGTAAACGGACTCAATATCACGGTTGGAGCGTCGGTTCGAGTCAGTGGAGAGGAGGTGGAGGAAAGACGACCGCGAGTGAATGTACTCGACGAAGACGGCAACCCGGTATTCGACGAAAACGGCAACCCGGAACTAGAAGACGACCTTACTGTTCTCAGTGTCACCCGGATCCGTGCCAGCTTAAACAGAAACAGAATCGAAGTGGTAAGTTCGGGCAATCCCTTACCCGCCCCCATTCTCATCGGATCGGGAGGTCGCGTACCCCCCAACCAAATCATCGCAGGAACGAACTTCTCCCCTGACACCTTCGACATCCCCTTAGATTTAAATACCGGTATCGGCTTCTATGAAAGCTTGGAAGGAATGCTGGTAACGGTACAGGATACCATGGCGGTCAGTCCGACGATTATCCGACCTACTAGCTCGGATTCAATATGGACGGTGGCGAATCGAGGGGCTGACGCTACCGGCATCAACAGTCGCGGTGGTATTGGCATCGCTCCTGATGATTTCAACCCCGAACGGATTCAAATCAGCGCCACAGGCCTGCCACGAGTTGATGTGGGCGATCTCTTAGGGAATCTGACAGGGGTAGTTGATTACGCGTTCGGTGACTACCGGGTCTTAGTAACCGAACCAGTTCAAGCCACTTCTGGCGGATTGCAACGGGAAGTGACGAATCTAATAGGCACGGCAGATCAGCTAACGATCGCCAGTTATAACGTGGAAAATCTCAATCCCACTGAATCGAACCCAGGTGGCCTCGAGAGATTCGGCGTACTCGCCAATCAAATCGTCAATAACCTGAGAGCTCCCGATATTATCGGACTTCAGGAAATTCAAGACAACAACGGCCCGATCAACGACGGTACGGTAGCGGCGGATTTAACCTATCAAGCTTTAATCGACGCGATCACGGCCGCAGGCGGTCCTACCTACCAGTTCCTGAATATCGATCCCGTCGATGGTCGAGATGGGGGTGCGCCAGGTACTAATATTCGAGTTGGCTATCTCTATAACCCTGATCGTGTTAGCTTTGTAGAAGGTTCCCTCCGACGGATCACCGACCCCATCGCCACGCCCGATAATGATGGTGCTTTTACCAACAGTCGCAAGCCTCTAGTCGCCACCTTTACGTTTAACGGACAGGAAGTGACGGTAATTAACAATCACTTGACCTCCAGACGCGGTGGCAATGGTTTATTTGGCAATGTTCAACCCCCCAATATTGGAAGCGCGGAAGTACGAGCCAATCAAGCTACGGTTATCAATAGCGAAGTCAACGCGATTCTGGCGGACGATCCCAATGCTAACGTGGTGGTTTTAGGGGATCTTAACGGCTTTGATTTTGAAGAGTTCCAGCAAATTCTCAGTGGTGGGGTGCTAACCAATCTTTCTCAAACCCTGGATGTCAGAGATCGCGCCACCTTCAACTTCCAAGGTAACTCCCAAGCCTTAGACCATGTTTTGATAACCAATAATCTCGCCAGTGAGGCCGAGTACGATATCGTTCATGTCAACGTTGATTTTATCGATCAGCCCGCCGATCATGAACCTATCCTTGCAACCCTCAACTTGCCGTTTACCCTACAAATTCTGCAAGCCTCCGATCAAGAAGCGGGTATTCCGGCTTTTCAAGATATTCTTGGCTTCTCGGCGGTAATGAATGCCTTGGATAACCGGTACGCCAATACTCTGAAATTAACTACGGGAGATGTTTACATTTCCAGTCCCTTCTTTAATGCCAGCCGCGATATTTACGATAACGCCACAACGGCTAATCCACAGGCGGATCAAGGGGGCATCGCCGACATCCTCATTAACAATGAATTAGGCTGGGATGTGGCCTCAGTGGGCAACCATGAATTTAGTGGCGGTGCCGGTTCTTTCCTCAACTTGGTCGCCCCGAATCCTAATTGGGTTAATGGGCAGAATGGCGGTGTCGGTATCGGTGCAGGAGGATATCCGGGAGCCGCATTCCCCTATTTAGCCAATAACCTCGATTATAGTAATGTTACCCTTCCCAACGGTTTAGCCGTGGTCGCTAACGGGGGAGCGCCTTTACCCAATACCCTAACCGGAAGCGTGGTTAAGGACTTTAACGGCGAAAAAGTGGGAATTATCGGCATTGTTACCCCCTATCTCAAATCGATCGCCGATACCGGAGCGATACAAGTAACCACCCGGGATGCCAACGGCAACGTGATTACCGGGACGACTTCCGTGGATGTGCAAGTGGATTCCATCATCCGCAACATCACCCCCGAAGTCCAAGCTTTAAGCAATGCGGGCATCAATAAGATTGTTTTGATGACTCACCTGCAAGAATCCCGCATCGAAATCGCTTTGGCCGAGGAAATGGCAGCCCTCGGGTTAGGGGTTGATCTACTTTTTGGGGGTGGTTCTCACCAACAGATGTCTTCCAGTACCGGAGTTCCCCCCCTACGGGAAGATGAAACCCAACAAAATAACGGACAGTTATTGCAACCCTTTCCCCAAATGTACGGGGGTGGAGATAACCGGGTTATTTACGTCAATTCAGCCGCAAATTATCGCTACTTGAATCAATTAGTCGTCACTTTTGATGATCGAGGTGTCATCACCACGATTGGAGATGATAGCGGTCCCTATGCCACTGATATTGCGGGAGTCGATCGCCTCTACGATGAATCGATTACTACCTTTGATCAAGTTAAAGCTAAAGCTGATCAAGATATAGTCGGAATTGTCGATGGAGTACAAGACTTCGTTAACATCCTAGACGGTACTATTTTCGGTCAAACCGATGTTTTTCTCAACGGAGTTCGGGGGGATGTACGCACCCAAGAGACTAATTTAGGTAACTTGACCGCAGACGCTCAAGACTTCTACGCCGAAGCCTATTTGAATGAGCATAACCTACTACCTGGCTTTAACAAGATCGATATCTCCTTCACCAATGGAGGCTCGATTCGGGATCAGATTGGACGGTTTGAAATCGGAGATTCGGGAATTATTCCTCTGCCCCCTCAAGCTAATTCCGAAGTGGGCAAAGAGGAAGGGGATGTCTCTCAACTTGATATTTCCAATTCCTTACGGTTCGATGGCGATATCGTTGTCGGTACAGTCAACGCCACCGGATTTCTCCAACTGGCCGAACACATGATTTCTTCGGTGGAAACGGGGAACGGTCGTTTTGGTCAAATCGGTGGCTTTAACTTTAGTTATGACCCCAACGCTCCAACCAGTCAACGGATTCGCAGTCTGGCCCTAGCAGATGCAACGGGCAATAGTGTCCAAACCATTGTGAAAAATGGGGAATTAGTAGTTGCTTCCAACACCGTTTTTAGTGTTGTCACGCCAGGTTTCCTGGCAAATGGTGGTGATAGTTATCCCACGGTGATCCAGAATATCCGTCGTTTGACTGATTTTGACGAACCCGATTCTCTGGGGAACGCCAATCTCCGACCCGGACGGATACAGGATGCCTTTGCGGAGTATCTCTCAGCTTTTTACAACAATAACAACGGACAACACCCCTTCAACCAGGCCGATACTCCCCAATCAGAAGATCAACGGATTCAAAGCCTCGGTTTCCGTCAAGATACGGTTCTCGATGGTATCACCCCTTTACCAACAAATGTTAACGGAACGTCTGGCGATGATACTTTTGACGCGGCTGTGCGCGATGGCAAACAATTTATCGGCAATAATCAAATTCTCAATACGGGAAGCGGGAATGACACTGTCAACGTTCGCTTTGCTGTCGGTGGTAATAACATCCGTACCGCTTCGGGCAATGACACCGTTTACGCCGGAACCAATAACCGTATCGATACGGGTGTCGGGAATGATCTACTTTTCTTGGGGTCTGCCGGTGGTAATAATATCGTCACCGGAGGGACAGGGAAGGATAATTTCTGGATTACAGAAAATGATGCGCTCTTACCGGCAAATCCCAATATCATCGCTGATTACAGAGCAAATCAAGGGGATCTGATTGGTTTCTTCTCTACTAGCTTAAGTTTTGGTTCTCGCGGCACGAATTGGGATTATCATCAAGCGGGTGCAAATACCATTATTGAAGCTTTTGGACAAGATGTAGCCATTCTCAATGGAATTAATGCCTCTACCTTGACTCAAGCTAATTTCATCTTTAGTTAGGCTCTCTAACTAACTGAATTGAGGGGCGCGACTCATCAAACGCGCACCTTTCAACCCTAATATTTTCAGCACATCTTATTGGATGAGGACAAAATCATGAATTCCTGGCAACGCAACGCAGTGATTACTTCTGGGGTAGTTTTAAGTCTTGCAGTTCGGCAAGTCAATCCCGCTCAAGCGGCTATCGTAAATTACAATCTAGCAGGAACAATAGAAACCGGTTTATTGACAGGAGAAACTTTTTCTGGAACTTTTAGCTATGATAATTCCCTGTTAACGGGTTCAGGCTTTGAATTTTTAGATGTATCTCAAGTCAACTTGAATTTTTTAAGCTCGACTTTTACTGCTGTTAATGCGGACTCTAATCCTACTGTGGAATTTTTAGATGGTATCCTTCTAGGGTTGAATTTTTCAACGTCTAGTTTTACTCCAGAATTCTTGCTAATGCCCGCTTTCGGTGCCATGGAGGCTACTTTTTCCTATATTGGAACTAATGATAACGGTTCAGGCCCCGTTCAATATGCCCTGGTTCCTGAACCTTCAACTGTTTTAGGAATTATCGCTTTAGGTATCGGCGGTTTTTTGGTGGGTAGAAAACGAGAGTATCATTAAAACTCGTGTTTTACATCAATAATTTAAGCCACCTCAAGTAAGGGCAAATCAAGGATTTGCTAGGGGTTTTGAATTGAGCTATGTGGGAGCATCCCACTTAGGCGATAAGTATTGGTACTTATCGCCTATCAAGTAGGGCGAAAAATCAAAATAATATCGACAAAATGAGTAGGGTAAGCTCATCTAATTTGGTATAAATTGCACTTGACAAAGATTTATAAATAGGGTAGGAAACTCGCTATAGCACCGTCCCGCACCGCCGGTACCCAGACTTAGCCTCTGCTACTTATGTAGGGCTTGCTGAATAATGGTAAAACCCTTTTAAAATAAGGCTTTTGATCTGTTAAAATCCGATGTTCATGCTGCGAAAATAGGATTAAGACCTTCAAAAACCTTGCATGATCCTTTTTTAGTACATAAACTGGTACAAAAAAAAGAGGGCAACAAAGCCTGAAACGACCGGCTACTGACGACCGACGACCGACTCCTAACCCCACCAACAAACTTTTTCAGCAAACCCTA
>NZ_JADBTF010000058.1:0-4344 GCF_020246295.1 Microcystis sp. M090S1
GCGACTCTTGTGTTGGTGTGGGGTAAAATCGAAACGAATAGGCTTTTTCCATACCTCACATTTTAGCATATATTTCGTAAATGTGCTAATATTTAACAGTAAAGCCAACCTAGAACGACGGGGTTTCAGACCCAAAATTTCCGATGAGCCTATCGACTCCCACCGTTACCGCGATCAATTATCCCGATGCTACCATCACTAGGGCCCAACGGGCCCTCTGTTGTTCTCCTTTCCGTCTTACCCTATTCGCCGCTATGCTTGAGCAAAGTGTATCACTTTTAAGCATTCCGGGTGCTGGGGGTTTAGAGAAAGGTTATACTTCCAGACTGCTGACGGAAGCGGCAGCGGAAAGCTATCTTCTCTGGTTGATTAAAGTGGGAATTTTGCGGCGCGAAGTAGATGGACAGGGGATAACCGATAGTTTTCGTCTCACTCCTTTAGGAAGGAAATTAATAGAAAAATGGCAACCCCAAGGGGACTTTTTCCCTCAACCCACTTTCTGGCAAAGATTTTTCAATACTCTGCAACGTTGGTTTTCTTTTTAATGCTGTCAGGAGGCGGTCGGCAGGAGTCGGGAGTCGGGAGTCGGGAGGAGATAGGGTGATAGGGTTTTGGGGTGATAGGGTGATGAGACAACTTCCCCATCTCCCCATCTCCCCACTTCCCAATTCATAATTCATAATTCCTAATTACCAAAAATTAAATACTCAACCCAAAAAACTAGATGAAAGCAATTATGGTAGTGGGGACAACCTCCCACGCGGGTAAATCTTTTTTAACTGCGGCTTTATGTCGTTTATTCAACCGGAAAGGTTGGCAGGTAACACCCTTTAAAGGTCAGAATATGGCCCTTAATGCCTATGTTACCGCCGGAGGGGGAGAAATGGGTCACGCCCAGGCGGTGCAAGCATGGGCCGCGGGGACAATTCCCCGGGTAGAAATGAACCCAATTTTATTAAAACCCCAGGGAAATATGACCTCTCAGGTGATTATTAAAGGCAAGGCTGTTGGTGTCACCACGGCAGCGGATTATTATCAGAATTATTTTGAGCAAGGTTGGCAAGCAATTAAAGAATCTTTAGCTAAATTATCAACAGAATTTGATCTAGTTGTCTGTGAAGGTGCGGGAAGTCCGGCGGAAATAAATCTCAAACATCGCGATTTAACTAATATGCGGGTGGCTAAATATCTCGATGCCGCTACTATTTTAGTGGTGGATATTGATCGCGGGGGGGCTTTTGCTCACGTCGTCGGTACGTTAGAATTATTAGAACCGGAGGAAAGAGCTTTAATTAAAGGTATTGTGATCAATAAATTTCGCGGACAAAAATCTCTCTTAGATTCAGGGATTACTTGGCTAGAAAATTATACCAAAATTCCCGTGTTGGGAGTTCTTCCCTATAGTGATATCTTTTTAAGTGCCGAGGATTCTCTCAGTTTACTCGATCGCCCCGCCCAAAAACCCAAAGCTGAAGTAAATATCAGTGTCATTCGTCTGCCTCATATCGCTAATTTTACTGATTTTGACCCTCTCTGTGGCGAAGCAACGGTCAATGTACGTTATCTAGAATTACAGGAATCTTTAGGTGATCCCGATGGGGTAATTATCCCCGGTTCTAAAACCACTGTCGCTGATTTAATTGCTCTTAATCAAAGTGGTATGGCTAATCAATTACAAGCCTATCACCAAAGGGGAGGTATTATCTTTGGCATCTGTGGTGGTTTGCAAATGTTAGGGCGATTAATCCTGGATCCTGACCATCGAGAAGGTCCCGAAAGTGAGGCAGCTGGCTTAAATTTACTGCCCTTAAAAACGGTAATTACTGCCGAAAAAATTACCCGTCAACGACAAGTTTTATCCAATTATCCCCAAGCTGGTTTACCGGTAATGGGATACGAAATTCACCAGGGAATAAGCGAATGGGAAAGTGAATCGGGTTATCAAAAAATGTTCGAGGAAGATGCTAGTCTGGGAATTGTCAATGATTCTCTCTCAATTTGGGGCTGTTATTTACATGGTATCTTTGATAATGGTTCTTGGCGAAGAACTTGGCTAAATCATCTGCGTCAGCGTCGCGGTTTATTATCTTTGCCTACGGGAATTGCTAACTATAGTGAACAAAGAGAAATAACCCTAGATGCTATGGCTAATTTAGTGGAAGAACATTTAAATCTTAAACCTATTTTTTCTCATTTGTAAGGAAAAATTATGACTATTTTAGTGCGTTTTTTACCCGATGATATCATCATAGAAGCGGAAACGGGAGAACTATTATTAGATGTGGCCAAAAAAGCAGGGATTGAAATTCCTACCGGCTGTTTAATGGGTTCCTGTCACGCTTGCGAGGTAGAATTAGATGATGGTACTCAAATTTGTAGTTGTATTACTGGTATCCCCGGCGATCGAGATTCTTTAACCGTTCATTTATACTCCGATCCGCTTTGGTAGTTGTTAAAGTTTTCTGATAACAGAAGTCAGCTATTAATGTTAAGTTTACGACTTCTAACTAGGAGAATAATGGCTCGGCGACTTCTCGTCTAAGGGAAGGTTTTTGATTTTTGCAAGATGTCCATTGACAATAGTATATGCAATATATTCATAAAATACTATGGTATATCGTATCAATGGGATGTGACAATAAATTTCACTAAACCCTTGACAAAAGTGACTTTTTGTATTACCGTGCGATAGTGGTGATGCCACGCAAAATACTTACATATTAACTATCTTAAAATATGTCAGATTATTATCATTATCAAAATTCTTGCTGTGGGACTGCCCACGCTTATTTGCTACCTTCTCTAAGTCAGATTTTTGCCGATCTTGCTCCTCCTGAAAAGCGTATTTTTGATCTCGGTTGTGGCAACGGTTCGATCGCTAATTGGTTATCAGAAAAAGGATTTCAAGTCAGTGGCTGCGATCCTTCCGAATCGGGGATAGCAGAGGCAAAAAAAGCCTATCCTGAACTTGATCTATACGTTGGCTCCGCCTATGATGATCTGGCTAGTAAATTTGGTACTTTTCCGCTGCTAATTAGTTTGGAAGTGGTAGAACACGTCTATGCCCCGCGCGATTATGCTAAGACGGTTTATAATCTGCTGCAACCGGGAGGATATGCGCTGATATCCACTCCCTATCATGGTTATCTCAAAAATTTGGCCCTAGCGGCTACGGGTAAGATGGACGAGCATTTTACCGCTCTTTGGGATCACGGACATATTAAATTTTGGTCTGTCAAAACTATCACACAACTGTTAACAGAAGCTAATTTATCGTTAGAGAAAGTCTATCGTATTGGTCGTATTGCTCCCTTAGCGAAGACGATGATTATTCTCGCTCGTCGGGGTCAATAAATCATACTAAATCCTATTTAAAAGGTATAGGAGAGGTGGGAGCAGGGAATTTGAGCATTTGTACTAAAATTCCCAATACGCAGTTTAAATACAGTACAGCTTAGTCAAACTTTGGAACAATCCAAGCCGCTATAATAGCCAATAAAACAACAATTTCTAAAATTTTATATAAGTTAAGGGATTGTAGCCACTGAAAAATCTTAGCTAGACGCAAACTTAACCCCCATTGACGTAATTGAGATAACCATAATTTCGGGCTATCTTGTTCACGAAAACGCCATTTAAGGATAGATAATAACAGGGGAACCCCTCCCACTTTAGCAGTCATGAGCAGGTGCAGGATCAGACATACTGCCATAATTAACCAACTGAGCAAATGGGCATAATACCAAAAGTGATTCAATTCCCCTTCCGGTAGCCATTTGGAATCCATCATCCGACCACTATACAAGGCAAAAGTTAGGGCAAAAAGAGTCAAAGTATTGACTAAACGATGGAGACTATACCACCA
Organism: Microcystis sp. M090S1; assembly: GCF_020246295.1. Taxonomy (NCBI): domain Bacteria; kingdom Bacillati; phylum Cyanobacteriota; class Cyanophyceae; order Chroococcales; family Microcystaceae; genus Microcystis; species Microcystis sp. M090S1. The sequence continues at coordinate 3,866 of NZ_JADBTF010000058.1, forward strand.
AATCGGCTTACCAAATTGGGTTAATTTGTTAAGAGAATCACTTTGAATTAATCTTTTGTTGCCCCGACGAAAAGCATAGATAGCAAAAACGGGAAAGATAATCAGGGTATAGAGGCCAAAAGTGCCGTGAATACTTTCAATTTCTCCATATTCTGGTAAGGGCAGTTTTAACCAACGACCGTCAAAAGTATCATAGGTCCAATAGGCCGTAACCATGGCGGCAATGAGGGCAATTCCCGTGAATCCGTGCAGAATTCGCAGTAAAAGAGGTTGATAAGGTTGATTAGTTTTCATCGAAAAACTGGGTCTGAAACCCCGCCGTTCTAGGTTGGCTTTACTGTTAAATATTAGCACATTTACGAAATATATGCTAGAATGTGAGACATGGAAAAAGCCTATTCGTTTCGATTTTACCCCACACCCGAACAAGAGTCGCTATTGCGGCGCACATTGGGCTGTGTAAGATTGGTTTACAATAA
>NZ_JADBTF010000059.1:0-26045 GCF_020246295.1 Microcystis sp. M090S1
CAATTAAAGACTGCTTAGTTAGGTTGAGAACTTCGATGGTGAACAGTTCCAAGCTCCAGCCTACCCCGTAGATGCCCCAGTTACTCGGATCGAGGTAGCTTCGATAGGCGATCGCCCCTAAAGTCAGGGCAGCCGCTAGGACAGGAAGGATCGAGGCCGCCATCCAATCCGAGTAAACGGCTAGAGAATGGAGAGTCAGGGCGACTAACTCCAGACTACAGAGGGCAATTGCCCAGCCATCGAGGGACTGGGTATAGAGGGCGGCAAGTTGGCTCTGGCGGCGCAAGAACCAACTTCGCAGCATCCAGAGGACAGCTATGAGCAAGGCAACTGCCAGCAACCAGCCGTCAATTGAACGCAAGGCCCATCCCGCCCAACCATCCCACAGGCAAATTCCCCACAAAGCCAGAGCGAAGCCGATGGTAAGGGTAACTGCCGCCCCTTGTTGTAAATAATAGGCATGAACCAGCATCAACCCAGTTGCTATTCCTAAGCCGATTAGCCTGTACCCTGTCAGCCCTAGCAAGGGCAACTGGACTAGGGATAAGGTGGCAATACTCAACCAGATTGCTGAGGGAAAACGGGGAGGTTGCCAACTGCGATAGGCGGTTGCTCCCATAAGCAAGAGCGACAAGAGGAGAGTACGGAAAGGCTCCTGCACTATCGAGGTGTTAGCTACCAGAATCGACAACTCCAGACTACAGAGGGTGATTGCCCAGCCATCGCAGGCGCGGGCATAGAGGAGAGCAAGTGCAGAAGTACGCTGGCTCAACCAATAGCGCAACAGCCAGAGGGGGATAAGGGCGATTGCCCCCGCCAACAGCCAATCTAATCCAGGGAGAGGCAATCTCTCTAGTAAGGCAACGCTCAAGCCCAAGGACAAGCCTACCGTGATGGCAGCCGCTGCTAATTTTTGTAGGCGATGAGTCTGAAAGAACATCAACCCAGTGGCGATCGCCAGGGTGACGAGACGAGTTTCTTCCCCTACCCAGGTGGGAATTTGGGCAACTAGCAGGACTGAGATGCTCAACCAAATGACTAGGTTAGGTTGGCGCGAGGGCTGCCAACTGCGATAAGCTGTCGCCCCCATCAGCAGCCAAGTGGCGATCGCTTCTCTACCGTCTGGAGAATTAAGGACATTGCCAGAAAGCGCCAATAACATCAGGAGCGAGAGGCAAGTTGCCCAACCATCGCTAACCTGGGCATAAATTCTCGCCAAATTATTCGGTAATGCCCTTAAGCATTGGCGGAGAATCCACAAGCTTGTCGCAGTAATTACCCCTGCCAACAGCCAGCTTGCTTCTTGCCGCAATGCCCAACCAAAACTGCCATCCCACAAAGACAGTGCCAGCCAACTCAAGCCAAAACCTACGGTAATCGCTGCTGCTGCTACCTGCTCTAAGTTACGGCTATTGACGAACATCAATCCTGTAGCTATCCCTAAGCTAATTGAGGCAATTCCTGGTTCCAACCCTTGCGGGGGTCGGGCTGTTAAGATAAGCCACTGCCACAGGGCTAAAGCGTCTATACTCAACCAACTGGCAACTTCCCGCCGAGCCAGATTCCAAGTTCCCACCCCAGTCAGGGCCAGGGGAGCCAAACCCCAGACTAAGCCCCACTCTAGCCCCATAAGCGGGCGCTCCAACACAGAGGTCAACTGGGCGAAAACTGCCACCTGATTGAGGACAAACAAGCCATAGGATAGCCCTGCCAAGATTAGTCCCAGCTTCCAAGTTGTGTGGTGTAGGAGATGGAGCAAGGAAGTAGGAGGAAAGGGCTGTTTCACGCTGAATGCCAATTCCAGCACCGCCAGCATGATTAAAATCACGCCCCAAACTGCCCAACTCAACCTTGGCCATCCCCAGTCAATCGCCAAAATTAGGGTGAGCAAGCCAGCTAGGTGAGTGAGATAGGCCAGGGAGAGAAAACGGCGGGAAATCTCTTGAAGGGAAGCTAGTTTGACTTGCCGTTGGCTGAAAATTACTAACGCCAGGGTTGAAGCTGCCAAGTTGAGCGTCCTCAAGGCAGGATTGACTAAGGAGCAAAAGGTCAAGGTTGTTCCCCAGAACAAGGCTATCGAGCCGGTAAAAGAGGCTAATTCCCGCTTGCCCAATTGGGAGAACCAATCTCTCAGGAATAGGATTAAGACTAGGTAAGGAAAGAGCACTAAGCTTAGTAACGCCCAAGGGGTAGCTTCAGCGCCAGTTAAACCAGTCCCCAAGGCGATTGCCCCTTGCCTGAAAGTATCTGGAAGTAAGCGCCAAGCCAGCCACAACCCCTGCAACCCAATCAGCAAGGCTGCTGCCAAGTCGAACTTCCGCCAGGAGTAACCGATGCGTCGGGCAAAAAACAGGAGTGATAAACCACTCACTGCTAGGGCTTGCCAGGGTGTTTCACCCACCGACAGTAACCAACCTAGCAGCAGCAAGCTACCGCCGATACGCTGCCACAAGGAAACAGATTGTCTGGTCTGCCAACTGGCTAACCAGCCGCAAATCCCCACAGCCAGCCCCAATTGGCTAATCTCTACCTGAGCGATAAAAATTGCCCGCACCAGCAGGATAACCAGCCCATAGACGACAATTGCCTCATTTAAGCTAAAAGGGGCTAATCTTTCTCTCCTTGATGCTGCTTCTTGTCCGGCTCCTTCAGGAACACGGGAAAGGGAGATCAAAGTTGTTCCCACCACTCCCAAGTAAGTTGCCAGCAAGGGAAAACCCCCAATTGCCCATCCCCAATGCAGATAGCTCAATCCCAAGTGATTCGGCAGACTTTGAGAAAATCCTGCCGGGCCAGTTCCCCCGTACCTCCCCCGGAATAGTTGAACTGTTACGGCGGTAAGGGAAAGGGCAGCCACTACCACAATCAACCAGTCTAGTGGGTTGCGCCACAAGCCCAAGCTATCCATGGCCAGAAAATTCATCGGTACTAGCAACAGGGTAACCAGGCGCAAAGCTTGACTGGTCAGGCGCAGGCCCGGCTGTTGGCTACTCCAAAAACTGGCTCCCCAAAAAGCTAAAGTATAAAGCCACAAAACCCCATACTGTCCGGCGCTTGAGAATTTTTCCCAAAAGTTGGCGGCGAGGACACCAGAGGAGATGACCACCATGAAGACTCCCAACAGCAGCAGCCAGAGGACGCTCAATTCTGCCATCAGAGACTGTAACATTTGTCCAAACTGGCTGGGAGTTTCCTGCCGTCGAGGAGATGTTGGCGGCTGTGGCGGGATTCTACGGGGAGCTTCTGGCCGTCGAGAAGGTAGCGCGGGTGGGGGAGTCTGCTGGGAGGAGATGGGGTCTGGCAGCGGCTCTCTGGTAGGGGCAGTTGTCAGTATAGGCATGACACAGGAGAGGTTTTCCCGACACAGTTGCTTGACTTGAGATTCCCCAAGTAATCCTAATTGGAGCCATTGTTCTAAACCTTGTAGTAGACAGGGATGGGAAGCTCTCACTCTTATAACAACCCGGATTTGAGAAGCAGTCAGCCAGCCTCGCTCCTGCCATTGCCCCAAACCTTCTAAAAAGTTAGATATAGGGACGCTGGTGGTTATTGTCAGAGCGAGGGTTTCTTGAACTGAATTTTCTCTCGCATTTATTGCTAATTCTAGTCTTTTGTCGGCAATCAACTCTAATTCTAGCCATTGATTGAGAGCTAGTAAAAGTTCGGCTGGCGAGTTGGGATTGACGATTTCTATTGGGATGATTCGCTTCTCTTGAAAGGACATAAGTAATCAGATAAGTAGTCGGACATAAATTCTCTCGTCTGTCTTAAGAAATGTAATTCTGGCAATTCTTGCTGACTCCTGACTCCTGACTCCCACGGTTAACTTTACTTTTGTCCGACCACTTAAAGGTAAAGTTAAAGTTAACTGTGGAGACAAGGGAACAGGGAACAGTAAGGGTTTCAGCCTTGGTTAGATCTCTTAAGAAATTAATCTCATCTAAGCTGTCTTGAAAAAGCGAATAATCTCTCGTACTTGATTGAGAAATTGACTGTCTTCTGTCAGTTGTGCGATCGCATTTTGTGCTTCCTGAGATAAGGTTTCATGTTCAACCTGATTTTTAGCTTCTAATTTTTCTAGTAAGGCTTTCAGACGGGCTAATTCTTGGCGAGTTATTTTGACTTCTTGTTGCTGTATATTTGCTTCTGTATCGAGTTTTTCCCTAATTATTGCCACATTAGCCTCTAAATTAGAGACGCAAACGCGCAACTCTACTACATCCTCTCTGGGATACTTAATCTGTTCTCGAATCATTGACAAACGCACGGCTAAATATTGATAAGCCCGAATCGCCGGACGTAAAGCTGTCAATAATAAAGTTGCACCGGAACTCACATATCCTACTGCACTAATTCCCGTTGCTGCTAAGGTATAAAGTCCAATTCCTGACAGCAAATGTAAGGCGATTGCGAGCCGAATTGACCAACGCGCTACTGTCTTAACATAATCAACTTGTTTCCGATCTACGGGAATATTTTTTTCTTGAGAAATTGCTGCTTCTGCGATGACTTCCTGGGCATCAAAATAAATGTTCCAAGGAACAGTCACAATCACTAACAACCACCAAAAACTGGCGATCCCAATCAACCAATCGATTAAATTTCCTGACGGGATGTGCAACCATTGTAAAATTCCAAAAGCTAGTAAGACTAAGGCTCCAAAAATCACACAAAATCCGATAAATCCTAGATAGCTTAAAAACATCTCAATCACCCCATTTTTATTTCTCTTTCTTTTATGTTAGAAAAAGATTGATCAAGTTTCACTAACGGTTGTGACACTTTGTGAATTTACCCATAAAATGGCACAATTGTGAACCATAACTTGGCTGTTTGACAACGAGTATAGTGTAGCGACTGTCTTGATGGTCAAGGGGTAATTCAAAAAAACTCAAGCAGTTGCCGTAAAACTCAAAATCTCAAGCCGGAAAAAAGCGCAGCAAAAGCTAAGATGCTCAGGTTAAACCAAAGCAAGCGCAACCCTTGATTAGAGATAACAAAAAGTGTGAATCTCTAGGAACAAGGCTGTAAATTGTCAGGAAGCTGCCAAGGCTGATTTTGGCGAACCATTGCATTAAGAATAACTAAGATTTTCCGCACACAAGCAGTCAGAGCCAGTTTTTTTGATTTACCGCGTCCGACTAGGCCTTCGTAAAAGGCTTTAATCACCGGATTATGACGCATAGCCACCACCGCTCCCATGTAAAGAGTCGCCCGAATCTGAGCGCGACCTCCCTGAATCATCCGCTTACCTTTATGTTGACCACTATCAGGATTAATCGGCGCAACACCGACCAAGCGAGAGATTTGTTTGGCGGTTAATTGACCGAGTTCTGGTAAGTCGGAGACGAGAGTAGTGGAAATTACTTGACCAATCCCCGGCACGGTTTTGAGTAAATTAACTTTCTCGAGCCATTGTTGGTTAGCTTGGGTCAATTCCTCAATTTCTTGATTGAGTTTTTCGAGGCAGTTATCGAGATACTCAAGATGGGCTTCGATATCGACCAAAGCTTTACCGCGAGCGCGTTCCCGTCGGTTTTTTTCGGCAGTCCGCATCTCGACAAGTTGTCGGCGACGACTAATTAAGTCGCCCAATTGACGAGATTCTTCCGACTCAACCGCTAATATTGGCGGTTGCATTGCCTCGCCAAAATGAGCTAAAATCTGAGCGTCAATGGCATCGGTTTTGGCTAACTTACCAGTGGCTTTAGCAAAGTCTCTTCCTTGACGGGGATTGATTAAGGCGACCGGTAAACCCGCTGCTTGTAATTGAATCACCAGTTCAGTTTCTCAACCTCCTGTCGCTTCCAGAACGATGAGGTTGACAGTGTAGGATTTTAGGGTTTCGACCAGTTTAGATATGTCCTCCTCGATTAAACCTGAGAAATTGGCGGGATTGATGGTTACTTTGGAGAGCATCCCCTTGATTTTACTCATCCTTGCCCGATACGGTCTGTTAGCTTAACAATTGATTGTTTTCGCGACGACCCCGGCGACTGTTCGAGTTTTGTCAGGGAGATTATGGTGGTGACCCTTGCTACGAAGCGGTCTTTTCTGACCAAGGTTGGGACGGTCTACCACTTCTCTCAATATACAAGGTTGGGTTGAAGCATGAAACCCAACGCCCTGAAGAACCTCACTGATTACTGTTTACTGTTTACTGATAACTGAAAAGTCTTCATAATTCCCAAAAAAACAACCCGCGGCAGTTAACCGCGAGTTATTTTTGGCTAAAATCGGATAATTACTGAACGGTAATCGTTCCGACCATACCGGCACCGCGATGGGGTTCGCAGTAGTAGGTGTAAGTACCTAGTTCGCTGAAAGTGCTTTCAAAGGACTCCCCGGCGGAAAAAGCCAGACCTTTATGGGATAATTTAGCAGCTTGGGCTTCGGGAACTTTGGCACTATCAAAAACTATGTTATGGGGAGAAAGTTTGTTATTGACCCATTTCACCGTATCTCCTGCTTTAATAGTGAGGGTGGGGGGATCAAATTGTAGTGTACCTGCATCACCGCCCATCTTCACCGTGAAGGTTTCCGCGGCAGCGGCGGCAGTGTTGAAGAAGAAGCTAGAGAGGACTAGCGCCACGGTAGCGAACAATAAACCTAATTTTTTCATGCTTGTTAATCCTTTACACGAGGGAAGATGACAAGTTTGACAGCCTGTCTTTTGACAAAAAAGTAAAAGTTTGCTTTTAACTGTCCCATTGATTAATTCTACACGAAGTTTGACAGCTTGTCTTTTGACAAGAAAACCGGTTTTTTCTGACGATGGTTGGGGAATTTCTTGAGAAATAGAGGAGAACCAATCGTGAAAAGATTATTAATTTCCCTGTGCTTGCTCTTGGCTGTGGTTACATTCGGTATGGCTCGTCCCGCTTTAGCTGATGGGGCTTCGATTTTCAGTGCTAACTGCGCTTCCTGCCACATGGGCGGTAAAAACGTGGTTAATGCCGCTAAAACCCTGAAAAAAGAAGATTTAGTTAAATACGGCAAAGATTCCGTTGAAGCTATCGTTACCCAAGTTACCAAAGGTATGGGGGCGATGCCTGCTTTCGGTGGTCGTCTCAGCGCTGAAGATATCGAAACTGTAGCTAATTATGTCCTCGCTCAAGCGGAAAAAGGCTGGTAAAAATTAGTTATCGGTGGCGAGTTATCCGTTGTCAGTCTGGTAAGAATTGTAGCGATCGAAATTCTTGGGTCATTTGCTGGCTTAAAATAGCTAATGGTTCATCTCGGGACAAGGTTGTGAAATTGCGATCATTTTTCTATCTTTTAGGTGCGACGGTAATCATTCTCCTAGGAGTCGCTACAGCCAGTTTTGCTTGGATTCTCGCCGATAGTCCTCTGTCTTTGCTCAAAGGTGGGGTAATGCGGGAACCGACGGCGGCGATTTTTGTGCCGAAACAGGCCCCGGTTATGGTATCCTTGTTGGTCAATCCCGAACGTTTAGAGTCTTTTGGTCAATTAATCGCTACACCGGCTAATCGACGACGTTCCCACCAAGAAATTAAGGATTTAGAAAAAAGTCTGCTCGGTAAAACGGGGTTAAATTATCAAAAGGAAATCAAACCCTGGTTAGGGGAGGAAATTACCCTCGCTGTTACTTCCCTAGATTTCGATCGCGATACCGATAATGGTATCCAACCGGGTTATCTTTTGGCAATTCAAAGTAAAGATGGTGAACGCGCTAAGGAATTTCTGCAAGCTTCCTACTCAAAACAGGCGGTTTCGGGCAAATTTGACCTCGTTTTTGAACTCTACAAGGGAGTTAACCTCATTTATCAACGTCCCTTGACCGCGGGAGATAATAATCGTTTTCTCGCTAGTGCCGTGGTGGGTGATACGGTGCTTTTTGCCAATAATATCAAGGTTTTGCGCGAGGCACTTAATAACGTGCAAGTACCGGATTTAAACCTAAAAAATAGCCCTGATTACCGAGAAGCTCTCAAAAATATCACCGAACCGCGTATAGCTATAGTTTACGGCAATTTACCTCCGTTATCGGCTTGGATCGCTAATCAACCCGTCCCGGAGAGTCCCGAAGCGAAACAACGATTAGCCACGGCTTTTACCCTCAAATCCGGGGGAATAGTCGCTCAAACCGCCTTAATTGGAGTCTTAGGACAGGATGACCAAGCACCAATTTTATCTAGTCCCGTGGGAGCATTATCTTTTATCGGCGAAAATAGCCTTTTAGTCGCCGCTAGTCGCGATTTAAATCGTTTTTGGACTCAGGTAGAGGAGGGGTTAGAAGCAGATAGTCCCCTACAGGAATTAATAACACAGGTCTTAAACCGCTTCCAGTCGCCTTTAGGTTTAAATTTGCCTGAAGACGTTTTTAGCTGGGTTAGAGGCGAATATAGCCTCGCTCTCGTGCCTAGTTCAAAGGGGATGGAACCCGATAGTGTTTTTGTAGGGGAACGGGTGATGGGGGTAGAGGTGGACAGTGCGATCTCTCATTTGGATGAGTTGGCCCGCAGTCGCGGCTATAATGTGGTTAATCTGCCTTTACTCGATCGAACGGTGACAGCTTGGACAAAGTTAACCACGGCGGTCCCGGGGGGAAAAGCGCAACTAGAAACGCTCGTGACGGGAGTGCATACTAGGGTCGATAATTATGAAATTATCGCTAGTTCTGTGGAAGCGATGGGTTTAGCTTTATCTGCACAGAAAAACCCCATCTTAAGTAGTGGTAAGTTTCGACAGGCAATTACTGCTTTACCCGCAGAAAATGATGGTTATTTTTACGTCGATTGGCGACAATTGCAACCGGTAATCGAGGCAAAATTCCCGATCGTGCGGGTGTTAGAATTATCGATTAAGCCTTTATTTAATAATCTGCGTTCTCTTACTATTAGCAGCCAAGGTAGTGAAAATTCTGTGCGTCGGGGAACGATTTTCTTTAACTTGGGAGTGAAGTCTTAATCAGTTATCAGTTATCAGTTATCAGTTATCAGTTATCAGTTATCAGATAGAAGCTTGTAGGTTGGGTTGAGCGATTTAATACTTAGGAGAAAACTGCTCGATTCAATGGTTTGAGGTAAACCCAACATTCTTAACGACATTGGTGTGGTTGGGTTTCGCTCAAGCGTCGCTAATATTTGACAGACAAAAGTTATTATTGCTCAACCCAACCTACGGTTAGTATGTTAAAGTGCATAACAAGTATGGAAAAGCCAAATTATTTTGGATGAGCTTGCAAAATTCGCTTTACTGTTTAAACCATGACTACTATCACAATTGTTCCAGAATTTGCAGGAAAAACCTTGACATATAAAGCAATTTGTGGCAACCAAGAAACAAGTGGTTTGACTCCAGGTCAAGCACTGGATCTTATGGAAACAAGTTTAATTGCTGAAGGTGAAAATATGGGTGAGACATTAGTGATTTTACAGCGTTTCCGTCCTGATAATTTATTCACCAAACAGCAACAAGAACGTTTACAAGAACTGATGGAAGAATTTCATCAATCTCTAGCTTCTGAGACTGAATTTTCTGCGATAAAACAGCAAGAATTAACAGCTTTAATTGAGACAGAATTACAAGCAAGTATTCAAAGAGGAAAAAGAATCATCAAACAGATTCAAGATAATGATTAATTTATAATCAAGAGCAAAAGGTAACAAGCATCTCTTTTCAAGGGAACAAAAATTAAAATTTTTCTGATTTCAACTGATTTAAAGCTATCGACTTCAGGTAGTAATTACTGACAACTTATGACTAATAACTGATAACTGATAACTGAAATGACCCATCCCCAATATACTCTCGTTGCGAAAAGGGCAAAACATAGATGTGAATATTGTCATGCACCAGAGATTATTTTTAATCTTGCTTTTGAAGTAGATCACATTGTTCCCCTCTCTAAAAAAGGGGAAGATAAACCAGAAAATTTAGCTCTATCATGTCGTATTTGCAATCTTCATAAATTAGCTCGTATTGAGGGAATTGATCCAGTGACAGAAAAAGTATTTCGCTTATTTAATCCTCGTATAGACAAATGGGAAGAACATTTTCTTGTCGATAATAAAACTTTTGAAATCGCAGGAAAAACGCCAATAGGTAGAGTAACAGTAGAAGTATTAAGCATCAACTCTACTTTACAAATTAGTGCCAGAAAAATATGGTATATTCTAGGTGTTTTCCCTTGAAAAGTTAAGCTAAATAAACCAGAAAAAATATGATAAAACCACTTTTAAAAGTAGCACAGATACAAACTTAAAACAACCCTCTCATTACTTTTTGCTCGGTTTCCTTCTTAATCTTGAGAATCGCAATATCAACTGATTCTTGTAGATAATCGAGATTTGCTTGAGTTAGCGTGTAGTGGACTGTTTCAGCTAAAATAGGGCAATAGATTTCGGCTTAAAGTCTTAGATTATAGAATTTATGGCATTTTTCTAATACACCAAATTAGCTGAAACAGTCCACTACGGCTAGTATGGTGTAAGCTAAGACGCATTTAAAGCACTTATTCTTAAGATTAGCCGAATCTCCCCCAATCCCTTTACTGTTGCCTCTTGCCTCTTGCCTCTTGCCTCGTCTCAACAAGCAATTTAAATGCTTAACAGCTTATCAGTATACCATCGTCCTGCTTCTTCTCTTTTGTTTTGTTCGCTCATCAGTTCTATTATTCTTAGTTCGTCATCTTTTCTCCGTTTTTCATTTGCTTTTCTTCTTTCTTCTTCATTCTCTTTTATACGCTGTTCAGCCACTTGTTTAAACTGAGGAAATATGGTTGCAAGTTTTTTAAGTTCCCCCTGTCGATACTGATCTGATGAAACAAGTTGAGAAACATACTTATCAAATACATCTTTAAACTCAGGCAAAGTAGCAACAAACTCTTTTAACCTGTCTATTGTATTATCACCAAAACCGAGACTTTCAGGCTTCGTGGAAATCCACCGACCAATCACAAACCGAAAATCTGGGTACTTATCTAGTAGCATCCTAGCATCGGCAATAGATAAACCTCCGTCAACCATCTGTAACCATTGCTGGCGAACAGAATTCCGTTGAACAGGATCAGTAATGTGGTCAAAACAGTCATCGTAGTATCCTGACATATTTTTTTCTCCGAATCACTCATAATCTCATCTTAAGCGTTCAGGGGGTGGTTATCAAGTAGCCAGTGGTATTGATTCTGTGGAAGGACTCTCTTGGGGTAGTATAAATGTAGAGGGAGAAACATTACCTCTCCAGACGCGAATCGCCGAGCGCCATCAATTCCAGGATTAGATTCCAAGGTAGCAAGCCCTAGCTTGAAAAATTCGCTAAAATATATATAATTAACTTGATCAGATTATTTATAAAGTCTGTTTAACAGCTAAAGTTAATAAAGTTTATTTTGAAGCCGATGACCAAAGAGCTACTCATACAAATCAATCGAGAAGGAAACCTCGAACTTCCTCCTGAAGTTCAAACCCGCCTCAACCCAGGAGATAAATACATGATTTCCCTGACGGAAGACTCCATCATTCTCAAAAAAGTTCATCAAGATAAAGTCAATCTAGAGCAATTCTTTGAGCGACTAGAAGCAATGGAACCAGACCCCAATCAACCGACTCTAGCTGAGATTAGCCAGATGATTAAAGAAGCTCGCCAAATTAGACGCGCCAACTCATGAAAGTTGTTGTAGATGTCAATGTTTGGATTTCAGGATTGTTGTGGGGAGGAGTTCCGGGTAAAATCCTTAAATTAGCTAAAAATCAAAGAATTACCATCATTACTCCCCAAGAATTTCTTAGTCGCTACTTTAATGAGTAGAGAAGAGGAGTAAGGTAATTAATTGACGATTTACACCAAGATAAAAGATAAGTTTGACCGACAATAATTGCTATGATTACTGTAGGATTTAAAAAAAGTGATCGCTCTTACTACTATCTAATTACTTTAGATAGTAGTAGCCTAGTGCTTTTTAGACAAAAAAGCCTATTCTGCATATTCCCAAAAAAGCAGCCTATGAATTAAGTAGGGGTTGCTGAATAAATCTAAAAACCTTGTTGGATAATATTTTTAGGCTTTTTTAGCCCAAAAACCTTTTTTAGCAGGATTTACACCGATATTCAGCCAACCCTAAGTAGAATTTAAAATCATCCCCAGTGAGGAACTAGCCATGAAATCCTTTGCCCTTCTTACCACCGTCAGCCTAATCAGCCTTTCCACCCTCGCGACTGTTCGCCCCGTCATGGCGCTAGAGAGCCGACAACCAGCCGAAACCCGGATCGCTCAAGGGAACAATCAAGACGCGATCGGCTACTTTAACCGGGGAATTGACTACATCCAACAGGAAAAATACGATCTCGCCCTCGCTGAATTCACCAAAGCGATCAACATTAATCCCCGATACGCCGAGGCTTACCTCAATCGCGGGTTTCTTTACAAACAACAGGGGAAACCCGACCTCGCCCTGTCCGATTTCAATCAGGTAATCAACATTAATCCCCGAGACGCCGAAGCTTACTACAATCGGGGGATTCTTTACGGCGAACAGGGGAAACCAGACCTCGCCCTGTCCGATTACAATCAGGTAATCAACATTAATCCCCGATTGGCTGGGGCTTACTACAATCGGGGGATTCTTTACGCCATACAGGGGAAACCAGACCTCGCCCTGTCCGATTACAATCAGGCGATCAACATTAATCCCCGATTCGCCGAGGCTTACCTCAATCGGGGGGTTCTTTACGATGAACAGGGGAAACCCGACCTCGCCCTGTTCGATTACAATCAGGCGATCAACATTAATCCCCGATACGCCGAGGCTTACGTCAATCGGGGGATTCTTTACGCCATACAGGGGAAACCCGACCTCGCCCTGTCCGATTACAATCAGGCGATCAATATTAATCCCCGATTCGCTGGGGCTTACTACAATCGCGGGAATCTTTATTACTACCAACAGGGGAAACCCGACCTCGCCCTGTCCGATTACAATCAGGCGATCAACATTAATCCCCAATTGGCCCTGGCTTACGCCAATCGGGGGGTTCTTTATTACTCTCGACAAGAAACGGAAAAAGCGATCGGAGATTTCCGACAAGCCGCCGAACTGTTCCGCCAGCAAGGAAACGCAGCGGCCTATGAAGCGGTTATGGAATTCCTACGGCAATTAGGTGCGGTCTAGTTCTTTTTCTTGGGTTGAGCGAATCAATAGGTTAAAGAAAACCTCTCAATTTTAGGGGAAAGGGAAACCCAACACCCAACACCTAAATCCGTCTGAATCAGCGATCGCTTCTCATGACCTTTTGTTGGGTTTCCTTGGGTCAACCCAAGCGACGATAATTGTTATCAGTATTTAGTTTTTTCTAGTCTAGTCTGTTAATTGTTCATTAAAAACCTTCGGGATGGATGTTATTTTATGACCCTAAAACAACTCATACAAGACAAACGAGAGGATATCCTAAAAATTGCCACCAAACATGGTGCTTTTAATGTGCGTGTATTTGGTTCCGTTGCTAGAGGTGAGGAAACCGAAAATAGTGATATTGATTTTTTAATTGATTATGATTTAGCTAAAACATCCCCTTGGTTTCCCGGTGGATTATTAGTTGATTTAGAGGATCTCTTAGGGTGTAAAGTGGATGTAGTAACTGAAAAAAGCCTTCATCATCTAATTAAACAGCGAATCTTAAAGGAGGCAATTAAGTTATGAATGAAGATCAAGTTTATCTTGGATATATTTTAGACTGTATTGATAAAATTAAGGAGTATTTCCAAGGAGGAAAACAGGAGTTTTTTGCTAATTCAATGATCAGCGATGCTATCATTAGACGCTTACAAACCTTGGCAGAATCAACTCAGCGGCTTTCGGAGGAATTAAAGGCAAATATTCCCGATGTTGACTGGCGTAATATTTCTGGTTTTAGGAATATTTTAGTACATGATTATTTAGGTGGAATTGACCTTAATACAGTTTGGGATGTGGTAGAGAATTATTTGGATAATTTAAGAGAACAGATTTTCAGGCATCTAGAATCAGTCAATACTTAATCACAGTCTAATTTTGTAGGTTGGGTTGAGCGAATAAATAGGTTAAAGAAAACCTCTCAATTCTCAGGGAAAGCGAAACCCAACACCCAACACCTAAATCTGTCTGAATCTTTTTGTTGGGGTTCCTTTCGTCTATAGTTGGGTTTCCTTGGTTCAACCCAACGGACGATAATTGCTATGATTACTATAGGATTTGAAAAGGGCGATCGCTATTTCGATCCTCTTATTTTTTTGTTGGGTTTCCTTCTTGATCTTGAGAATCGCAATATTAACTGATGTTGGTAGATAATTGAGATGGGATTTAATCATTATTCTTCACTTAAATTAAAATCAATTCGTTGATAAATATCCAGCAATGAAATTTGGAAATCCACAGAATGAAACCTTAAAACATCATTCTCTGATTCAGATGCTTTAAACAACCATTCTCCATTATTTTGTTGATAAAATTGTTCCACATAATAACGGTATTGATCAATCAAAATATATTCCTTAAAGTCAGGAATTGAGCGATAAAACTTAAACTTATCAGTGCGGTCATAATCTCTGGTTGATTTTGATAAAACCTCGACAATAATTAACGCATTAGTTACAGTATTTGTGCCTTTTCCTTCATATAATGGTTTGCCTTTAATCACCATTACATCAGGATAAGTATAAAAGCAATATATTGGCATCCATAACCGTACATCACTCATAAAAGCCCAATAATCTTCATTGTTAATCTTAGTCGGAAAATTTTTATAAAAATTACCAGCAATTAGATTATGATTGGTTGTTGCTCCCGTCATAGGAATAATTTCTCCATCTAGATATTCATTTTTGTATGCTGCTGTTTCTTCTAGCTGACAATATTCTTCGGGTGTATAATACCGTTTTTCGATTTGAACTTGCATACTAACCTCCCTTATCTTGGTTAAATTCCCATTCAATAGCAACCTTAATATTAGCTTGTGCTGAACCTTTTGTCACTAAAGGAATCCCCGTTTCACCCCCAACTTGTAAGCCAAATTCTCAAGTAACCTTACGGAGTGGACTTACTTGGGAAACTCCCTGTTTGATCGAAGTTAATAATAATTGTCAGCTAAGACGTATTTAAATCGCTTATTTTTAGATTAGCCGAATCTACCCCAATCCCTTTATGCTACATATCAGGACAGGCACTCATGCACTCTTGCAATAGGCAAAAGGGAGAATAAATAATCATTCTTTAATAACCGGATTTAGTATGACTCCTAACCCCACCAACAAACTTTTTCAGCAAACCCTAGTTATCAGTGACTCTTAAATTAATACAAACGTTTGCACAATCGTCTCCTCACTCCTGACTCCCCAGACTCTCGACTCCTCAAAACGAAAAATTTGTACCTCACCATTAAGATAACTGCTATAATACTGCATAAAATCTCGAAGTGGAACGATAGAGAGTTTAGTTGACCTCCACGGGGACTAGCTAGATGAAAAAACGAGAGACTTTGCTGGAGAAGTTTTGTTGCTTTTTAGTTTTGCGGCAAAATAGGACAGAATGGAATTGCGATCGGCGTTTGCGTCGTAACATGGAAAGCTATGGCCCAATCGATCCTAATGTCGATTCAGAGGAATATTGGTCTCTATTCTTTCAGCAACAGTATCAGAATCACGGTTCCAAAAATCATCTTTTTCGTGGGCATTTATACGCTTATTTGCAGGAACCTTGCTACTGGGCTGCTGCCGAAATCTATCAAAAATATCAAGCTAAACTAGATTATCAGATCGAAGACTACTTTAACGAAGGAATTCTTGATTTTGAGGCTATCTTAGCTGACTTTAAGCCTTTATTCTCTACTCGCTTCGATAATTTTGCCACTCAGAGGATTAAATATCGCTTAATCGATCGCATCCGTCAGATTAGTCAAGCATTCGGCCATAATACTTGGAGCCTACTACTTAATTCTACCGGAGCGCGTCTCAGCCAAGCTCTCCGGGCGAGGGGATTAGTGGGGGAAACTCTCGAAAATTACCTTTTAGCTTGGGATTACTATAAAGAAATTTATGCCCAGGCAAAAATAAAAACCGATGGTAAAATTCAGGAACCTAGTCCAGAAATCTGGCAAAAAATCGCCGCTGCTTATAACTCGGATAGCCACTCTACCATCAAAATCAATTCTGCGACAATTAACCGATGGTTAGAGGATGCGGGACAAGCTATTTTTGATTATTTATTTCCCCAAGGAAAAACAATTTCTCTACAGCAACCTTTAGGGGGTGAGGAAAGTAGCACGAGGGAGGAAATGATCGAAGATACTCTCCATGATACCCCTTGGCAGCAATTAGAAGCGGCGGAAAATTTTCGCGAGTCGCAACAAAACCACCAAAAAATTCTAGCTTGGTTAGGGGCAGAAATTTCACAGATTTGTCAGCAGCCGCAACAGGCAAAACTGCATCCGCAAATTCAGTTAATTCTAGAGATGACTTATGGGTTGGGGTTGGGACAAGTGGCAATTGCCGCTAAGATTACAGAAATCACCACGGTGGTTATCAAACAATATCAGGTTTCTAGGGAACTGGATAAAGTTTATCGTCACCTCGCTAAAAAGTTTTTACCCTGGGCCAGCGAAAACCTGCATATTCCTTCCCAGTCTCACGATAGAGAAGTTATTAGTAAAGCAATAGAACCATGGCTAACATACTACTATCAAACCAGCGCAACAACTCAGGAGGATTAATTATGGTTAATGATTGGTTAGAACTAACTCCTGATAGCATTTGGCTAGAAATACCCGCAGATATTCAAGAGATAAGTTGGGCAAAAAGTGCCAGTTTTACTGATGCCAGTATTCGTCAGAGATTTTATATTAATTATCTCTGTCAACAAGTTATTTTTAACTATCTACAGTCAGGGATTACAGGGGTTAGCTTAGTAGAAAATCAAGAGGATTTCTGGCAACTAGGAGTTAATGGTTTTACCGTTAAATTAGGCAAAAATTCAGTAATAGTTATTGCCAGCGAAACTCTGGATCTAGAAGCGATCGAAATTCCTCAAGAATGGGTAGATATTCCTCAATTAATTGGTGATTATTATCTAGCGGTACAGGTAAACACTGCCGAAAGTTATCTGAGAATTTGGGGTTATACTACCCATAAAGATATTAAGGAAAAAGGACAATATATTAAGCGTAATCTTAACTACTCTCTACCGAGAAATCAACTGCAATCAGGATCAGATTCTTTAGATTTATGGGGAGAGTGTCAATTACAACCAGTTAAGATTGAACCGGAAAAGATGGAAGAAAAACTATCTTTAGATAGATTGACAACCTTACTAGACATCTTAGCTAATCCTCAGTTAATCTTTCCCAGAAAAGCCGTTACTTTTCAGGAATGGGCAGCAGTTATCGTCAATAGTAACTGGAGAAAAATTTTAATTACCCGTCGGCAAAAATCCCCCGTCAAGTTAACCAATTGGTTTGCCGATAATTTCCCCATTGATTGGCAAAGTATCCTCGATTTTAGCTCACTGTCACTGGTTCCAGCTTTCAAAAATACAGAAATTAAACGCATCAAAGATTTAGGAGTAGAATTACTGGGAAATCCCCTCGCTTTGATGATTACTATCGCTAAAATTGAAGAAATATTTAGCCTGCAAGCGACTGTTTACCCCACCGGAGAAACAAGCACTTTACCCCCCCATTTAAAATTAACTATTCTCACCGAAACTGGTCAGGTTTTTCGAGAAGTAATTGCCACAGATAACGATGAATTTATTCGTTATCGATTTGATGCTGAATTGGGGGATAAATTCTTCATTGAAGTGGCTTTAGAATCGGCAAGAGTCACCGAATATTTACAAGTATAAGCGAGGAAAAACTTAATGATTAAACTCTTAACTCTCGAACTAGATGGCACATTTGATCGGGGATTTAAAGTAAAATTAGAAATTCGTCCCGATCTTAATTCTCGTCCCCAAACTGTGATCAAAGCAAGGCTACCAGCTAATTTAGAGTTATTAACTCTTTACCGTCAATGGCAACGTCACTATAGTGAATTAGAGGGATTTTTTAAAGTCTTAAAAGATAGCAATCCCCAACAAATTACCAATAGTTCTCAGCAGAGTTTAGTTTTTAAAAACTGCCAAGAAAAAGCCAAATTATTTGAGGATAACTTAAACAAATGGTTGAATAATAGCCCAGAATTTGAACCGATCAAAACCGCAATTCTGCGCTCTGGCAATAACTTTCGTATCTGGTTACAAACCGATAATATTTGGCTGCAAAGATTCCCCTGGGAAAAATGGGAAATCCTCCAAAATACTGGCGCAGATATAGCCATTATTGTCTCGGAATACGATACCTTAACCAGACAATTAAGAAATCATGAAAAAATTCGGATTTTAGCCATTTTAGGCTATGCCACCGACTTAAGATTTCTCGAAGAAGATCGCAAAACTTTAGACGATATTGCGGGAAAAGCAGGAGCCGAAATTATCTGGGAAAAAGCCCCTCACCCGCAAAAATTAAATCAGTTATTGCGTCAAGAAACTTGGAATATCCTCTTTTTTAGCGGTCATAGTGCCAGTACAGAAGATGGGCAAGATTGCGAAATTCAACTAACAGAAACTCATAAATTAAAGATAGCTGATTTTAGCTTTTCTCTGGGAGAAGCCACTAAAAACGGGTTAAAGTTAGCGATATTTAACTCCTGTGATGGTATCGGTTTGGCACAACAACTATCACGGGAAAAAGGGATGGCATTACCCCATCTAATCTTTATGCGCGAGAAATTACCCGATCCTGTTTCTCCCAAATTTCTGCAATACTTTTTAACCGCTTTTACCAATAATAAATCTCTCTATAGCGCCGTACATGAAGCCCAAAAAAATCTGCACGATGACTGGGAAAAAGACTATCCCTGTGCCAGTTGGCTGCCCGTAGTTTGCCCCAATCCCACCGAAGAACCCCCCACTTGGCATAGTTTCAGTAACTCCCCTCAAAAACAACAAAATTGGCGACGATTTGCTCTAACTTTCGGTTTAGGTTTAGCCGTAACGATGACAGTCTTGGCAATAAGAGAAACAGGAATTTTAGAACCCTTAGAATTAAATATTTATGATCGTCTGATGCAACTAAAACCCAAAGATAAACCCGACGAAAGATTATTAATTATTACCATTGATCGCCAAGATTGGGCCTATCAAGATCGCATGGGTATGAAAAGACCAACAATACCAGGAAGCGATCGAAAACGTTCCCTCGCAGGAGAAGCATTATCGCAGCTTTTAAATAAATTACTGCCCTACGAACCGCAAATTATCGCCTTAGATATCCTCCGTCCCATCGCTGCCAGTCAAGATTATCCACCCCTAGCCAAACAATTACAAAATACTCCTAATTTTATCTCGATTTGTAAGTTTAATAATTACCCGCAACCGGACGGATTTCCCCCACCCCCGGAACTGCCAAAAAATCAGAGTGGTTTTAGTAACATAGTCCCAGACGAAACCATTGCTGGAGTTCCCCGAATTCGTCGTTTTTTATATCAGGCAAAACTCGATCCCACCTCTCCCTGTCTTCCCCCGGATTCTTTGGCCAAAGTTGACTCAATGTCCTGTAATTTTAAAGATTATGCTCCTAGTTTTAGTCTCCTAATTGCCAAACGATATCTAGAATCCCAGAATCAAGATTTTGACTGCAATAAACTGCAGCGGGGAATTCTAGAAATTAATATCGGGGATACTCATCTCGGGGACTGGCTACAATCCAACCGCGGCCCCTACAGAACCAGTCAATCCGATACCCGATCCGGCCGTCAAGTTATGCTCGCTTACCGTCGAATCGCCGATAATGGCATCGATGCAATCATAAAAATTGCTCCGAAAAAATCTCTCCGACAGGTTTTAGATCCGGGTTTTAATTCCGAATCAGTCCGGGAAAAAATTGTCCTGATTGGAGTAACAGAACCCGGGATTGATGATTTTTTAACCCCCTTTAGTCGCAACCCATCGGAAGCAATTCCGGGGGTTTATTTGCACGCGCACGCAGTCAGTCAAATTCTCGATACAATGACAGGAAAACGTACCTCGATCGCTTTTTGGAATCCCCTACAGGAGGCTTTCTGGGTGCTGGGTTGGTCCCTGGTGGGGGGATTATTAACGTGGCGTTTTCTTCGGGTAAAAACGGTACTTTTGACAGTGGCGATCGCTGTGATTTCCCTTACTGGTATCGGTTGGCTTCTCTTTAGTTATTTCGGTCTCTGGGTTCCGATTATTCCCCCAGCGATCGCACTTCTCACCACCTCCGGTATCTTCTTTTTTCTTCGTTCTTACTACTTAAAATAGCAAGGTAAGGCTTGCTGAAAAAGTACGGGCGAAGCATTCGGATAGAAAATCTCCGGTTTCACCGATAGGTTATTGCCCGAATGCTTCGCCCCTACAGGACCCGGGCCGATGAAGACGCAAGGTTTTGAGGCACGATTCTCTCAAAATCTTGCACCTGTTTCACGAGAAAAACGACAAAACTCTTACCTTGCCTACATTTCACATTTATTCAGCAAACCCTAGGTAACAACAATGATCAAACCTTCGATCGCCCTCATCCTTCTTTTCTCCCTACTGCCTCAACCCGGGTTAACCCTTATCACCCCGGCTGCCGGAAATATTTCTAATCATCCCATTCTGACGGCACAGGGCGATCGGGAGCTTACCGAGGAGCAATTCCTACAACGAGTCACCGTTCGGATTACTAGCGAGACAAATCGGGGATCAGGGACGATTATCGCTAAAAAAGGCGATAATTACCTTATCCTAACCAACGCCCACGTTACCCGCAGCGCGAAAACCCTACAGGTACAAACTTACGACGGCCACAGCCGTGCGGCCCGCATTGTCCCCAATTCCCTATCGGAGAATCAAGATCTCGCTCTGCTGGAGTTTAGCGATACCCGGGACTATGCGATCGCCACCATCGCGAAGTTTACCATCAATCAAAACAGGATCGGTTTAGAAGTGGTGGCCGCGGGATATGTTGCCGAAACGGGACAGTATCGGACGACAAAGGGAACCCTCGAACAGGTGAGCGATCGACCCCTCCGGGATGGCTACAGCGTCGGTTATAGTGGCGATATCGTGCAGGGAATGAGTGGCGGCGGCATTTTTGTCGAGCGGGATTTAATCGGTATTAACGGGCGATCGTCCCATCCGATTCTCTCTAACTACATCTACGAAGACGGTACAAAACCCACAGACGCAGAAATCCAACAGATGAGAGCGGTTAATTGGGGCATTCTCCTTCATACCCTATTAACCTACATCCGTCCCGAAATCCTCAGCGCCTATAACCTACCCCTACCGCAGGTGAACCCCGATATAGAAACCACCGCCCCTACTGACTATATCGCCGAATTAGAAGCGAAAGCGAAGGGTTTCACCGTGCGGATTGATAGTAGCAGTACAGCCAATGGAAGTGGCGTAATTGCCAATGGAAGTGGCGTAATTATCGCTAAAGAAGGGAATATTTACACCGTCCTAACCGCCGATCACGTCCTTTGCGGAGAAATGGCACGCACCGACAGCTGTGCTGATTACACCTACACCGTCGTCACCAGGGACGGCAAAACTCGAAACATCGAGAAAAGCACCATCATCCGGCAGAAAGGGGTAGATTTAGCAGTTTTTCAGTTTGAAAGCCTGGACAATTATCCCGTTGCGGAAATAGCGAATTATAACCCAAATACCGATGATTTTGTTTTTGCCGCAGGCTTCCCCAAAATTGGCGACAATCCCTCGAAATGGTTGTTTAGTGGCGGTAGAATTAACGAGAAAGAACAGGGATTACTAGAAACCCGCCAAAGTGACTTAAGCACGCAACAAAGTGGAACATTACAAAGTGTTGCTTCTTTAACCGGAGGCTATGAATTAGTTTATACCAGCATCACATTTGGGGGCATGAGTGGCGGTGCAGTCTTAGACTCTCAGGGGAGAGTAATAGGGATTCATGGACGTTCAGAAGGAGCAGGGGGAGGGAAAATTCAGTTAGGGTATAGTTTAGGAATTACCATTAGCACTTTTATCGGATTGCAAGAAAGATTCAAGGTAAAACCGCAATTATTAACCACTGCTCAACCCCAAGTTAGCCAGCAACAAAAACTAGAAATTTTTATAGCGATTACTATTGGTGTTATTGTTCCTAATACCAATGCGAAGGCGGATATTTGGATACAAAGGGGAGGACAATTATGGCGGTTACGGAGGTTTGAGAAAGCAATTAAAGCCTTTGATGAAGCGATTAAGCAAAATGACCCCGATAATGTCTATTTAGCTTGGTATGGGAAGGGATTAGCGTTAGGTGAGTTAGGTAAAGATCAACCAGCTATAGAAGCTTTGCAACAAGCGATTAATACCTTACCTAAACGGGAAGATTTAAAGAAGTTTCACAGTAGTATTTTACAAAAGCAAAGTGTTGTTTATCGCTATTTAGAAAATTATGAGCAAGCCTTAACGGTGATTAATCAGGCGATTTCTCTGTTTCCCAATAACCCCAATCACTATAACGAGAAATATGTAGTATTAAGTGAATTAAAACGCTATGATGAGGGATTAGCCGCAATTACTCAGGCAATTGAGCTCGCTCCCCGTGCTGCTTGGTATGGCAATCGGGGGCTTGTTTACCATAACCAACAAAAATACGATTTAGCATTAGATGACTTCAACAAAGCCATTGAACTTAATCCTAATTATGCTTTGGCTTACTACAATCGGGGGAATCTTTACTATAACCAACAAAAATACGAATTAGCATTAGCTGACTACAGCAAAGCTATTGAAATTAATCCTAATTTTGCTTTGGCTTACAACAATCGGGGGGGTATTTACTATAACCAACAAAAATACGAATTAGCTTTAGCTGACTTCAACAAAGCTATTGAAATTAATCCTAATTTAGCTGAGGCTTACCTCAACCGGGGGGGTATTTACTATAACCAACAAAAATACGAATTAGCTTTAGCTGACTTCAACAAAGCTATTGAAATTAATCCTAATTTAGCTGAGGCTTACAACAATCGGGGGCTTCTTTACTATAACCAACAAAAATACGAATTAGCATTAGCTGACTTCAACAAAGCTATTGAACTTGATTCTAAGTTAGCTATGGCTTACCTCAACCGGGGGGGTATTTACTATAACCAACAAAAATACGAATTAGCTTTAGCTGACTGGAACAAAGCTATTGAACTTGATTCTAAGTTAGCTATGGCTTACAACAATCGTGGGTATCTTTACAGACATCAACAAAAATACGAATTAGCTTTAGCTGACTTCAACAAAGCTATTGACATTAATCCTAATTATGCTTTGGCTTACAACAATCGTGGTCTTTTATATGCCGAATTAAAACAAACCGAAAAAGCAAAAATTGATCTACAACAAGCAGCTATATTATTCCTCCAACAGAATAATATGGCAACTTATGAAGAGGTGATGCAGATTTTACAACAATTAGGGGGGTGAAATAGAAATCATCAATTATGGAAAGTCGAGAAATTATCAAAAAACTGAAGGATGAGGGATGGTATCAAGTAGGTACAACAGGAAGTCATCATCATTTTAAACATCCCCATAAAAAAGGGAAAGTGACTGTTCCTCACCCTAAAAAGGATATTCCCCTTAAAACCCTAATCAGTATCGAAAAACAAGCCGGTATTAAATTACGATAAAGGAGAAATCAATGATTACTTATTTAGCCACCGTTCATAAAGATAAACATAGTGATTATGGGGTACAATTTTATGACTTTCCGGGTTGTATTAGTGCAGGAGAAACCATCGAAGAAGCGAAAAAAATGGCAACTGAAGCCTTAAAAGGTCATATTTCCTTTATGTTGGCAGATGGGGACGAAATTCCCACCCCTAGCACCCTCGAAACCATTTTAACCGACGCGGATCATCAAGATGCGATCGCTTTTCTACTCATTGAGGTATCAGAAGCTATTTTAAACCATCAGGAATTGTGTGTAAAAAACTAGGTGCAGTCCCTAGCTTGGGTTGAGCGAATAAATATGTTAAGGAAAACCTCTCAATTCTCAGGGAAAGCGAAACCCAACAGCCAAAATCTAAATCCGTCTGAATCTTTTTTTTGGGTTTCCTTACGTCAACCCAATCGACGATAATTGCTATGATTACTATAATCCGTAGTCGTGGTGTTTTATATGCCAGATTAAAACAAACCAAAAAAGCCAAAATTGATCTATAACAAGCGGCTATATTATTCCGCCAACAGAATAATATGGCTGCTTATGAAGAGGTGATGCAACTTTTACGCAAATTAGGGAGGTGACAAATGATAAAAACACCCGTTGATTTATACCGTAGAGGTAATGCTACATCTCCCAGAATGGATCATGTTCGTCCTAACAAAGATATTGCTATCTATGAAAATAATGGGCAAATATGGGTAAAAGAAACCCTTGTCGATGGACAAACACCGGGGGGAATTTCGACCTTTTCCGTTCAGGGAATAGGAAACAACTGGTGGAAACTAGATCGGGGAATTTCTATTCCCAGTGAGCTAGAATTAATTAATGATCGAGGTAATCACTGGTTATGGAAACCCTTATTTCCCATGTCAATAGAAACCTATCAACACGCTTTAAGGGTAATTGGTGAATTTTTTTATCGTGTAAGTTGAGGTAAACTATGAAAACTCTATCATTTAAAGACATCCAATTTATTATCGAAGCTCTCGAATCCCTTCTCAAAAATTATAGTGACCGTATTCAACAAATAGAAGCTCTCGAAAACTATGAAGATGAAATTTCGGACTTAAGTAATGATTCTCTATTTTTACAAGAATTAATTACTGACTTACAAAATCAACAAACACAAGAATTGGCTCTACTTGTGCCTGAATTTGATTTAAAAAAAATGCCTTTACAAACATTAATTAAACAAGGAAAAAACCTGTCAATTGAGGAAAAATTAATCTTATTGGAATCTCTAACTTCATCAATCCGCGAAGAATATAATCTAATGCGAACCTGAAATGAGAAATCAATGATTACTTATTTAGCCACCGTTCATAAAGTCCGTAGTCGTGGTCTTTTATATGCCAAATTAAAACAAACCGAAAAAGCAAAAATTGATCTATAACAAGCAGCTATATTATTCCACCAACAGAATAATATGGCAACTGATGAAAAGGTGATGCAATTTTTGCAGCAATTAGGGCAATAAGTGGGGGGGTGAGTTATCAGTATTTAGTTTTTTCTAGTCTAGTCTGTTAATTGTTCATTAAAAACCTTCGGGAGGGATGTTATTTTATGACCTTAAAACAACTCATACAAGACAAACGAGAGGATATCCTAAAAATTGCCACCAAACATGGTGCTTTTAATGTGCGTGTATTTGGTTCCGTTGCTAGAGGAGAGGAAACCGAAAATAGTGATATTGATTTTTTAATTGATTATGATTTAGCTAAAACATCCCCTTGGTTTCCCGGTGGATTATTAGTTGATTTAGAGGCTCTCTTAGGGTGTAAAGTGGATGTAGTAACTGAAAAAAGCCTTCATCATCTAATTAAACAGCGAATCTTAAAGGAGGCAATTAAGTTATGAATGAAGATCGAGTTTATCTTGAATACATTTTAGACTGTATTGATAAAATTAAGGACTATTCCCAAGGAGGAAAACAGGAGTTTTTTGCTAATTCAATGATCAGCGATGCTATCATTAGACGCTTACAAACTTTGGCAGAATCAACTCAAAGGCTTTCGGAGGAATTAAAGGCAAATATTCCCAATGTTGACTGGCGTAATATTTCTGGTTTTAGGAATATTTTAGTACATGATTATTTAGGGGGAATTGACCTTAATACAGTTTGGGAGGTGGTAGAGAATTATTTGGATGATTTGAAAGAACAGATTTTAAGGCATCTAGAATCAGTCAAGGCGTTGCTGAATTAAGCTATGAATCAGTAAGGAATAGGCACTTCTTGAAACTTCAGATAATGAATTAATAAACGAATAGAGTATCCTAACATTTCTGTAGACTTAGAATAGCAGAGTGTTTGGCGATGCAATC
>NZ_JADBTF010000006.1:0-3779 GCF_020246295.1 Microcystis sp. M090S1
AACTTGCTAAGAAGTTAAAAGCAGTAGGGGCAATTCATGAATTGCCCCTACTCCGTTGGATGGTTTCCATTAATTAAACTTGCTAAGAAGTTAAAAGTAGTCGTGACTGGAGTAATTGGGGCAACCGCTTGCCTCTTGTTTCCATTAATTAAACTTGCTAAGAAGTTAAAAGAAGAAATTGGCACATATCGTTTGCTTTCCCGGCAGGTTTGGGTTTCCATTAATTAAACTTGCTAAGAAGTTAAAAGCTGTGAGCCAAAAAAACACCACTCTCGAAAATGTTTTGTTTCCATTAATTAAACTTGCTAAGAAGTTAAAAGAAATCTATTTGGCAGGAAAAGCTGTAAAGATTTTCGTTTCCATTAATTAAACTTGCTAAGAAGTTAAAAGAGGATAAAGAGCTCCTTGCAGAGTACAAATACTTGTTTCCATTAATTAAACTTGCTAAGAAGTTAAAAGAGAGGGCTACCGATAATGTCTGAACAACAAAATTCGTACAAAAGTTTCCATTAATTAAACTTGCTAAGAAGTTAAAAGCCTGGCCTTTACTTTTCCTTTCTTAAAAAACAGAGGGTTTCCATTAATTAAACTTGCTAAGAAGTTAAAAGCATGATGACTTTTCTGTTTTTTCTAGTTTTAATTTGTTTCCATTAATTAAACTTGCTAAGAAGTTAAAAGGGGCCGTCCACGCTGAAGACACCCGAGGCTTTCTGGTTTCCATTAATTAAACTTGCTAAGAAGTTAAAAGGTGTTACAGTCGATAGCCGAGGCCACGGGGGTGACCAAACGTTTCCATTAATTAAACTTGCTAAGAAGTTAAAAGACTGCTTCTCGGAGTTCTCATTATACAAACTATATACAAAGTTTCCATTAATTAAACTTGCTAAGAAGTTAAAAGACTAGCTTGGCAAAACTAGGCTGTATAAGGATTGTACAGTAATTTTTCGTGGGATATTGAAAAGCATAGACATTATTAATAATAATTCTCAATAGTTACCTCAGTCATAAGGCTCAAAGCCTTACTGGACAAGGCATCGACGCACCTCAACGAAAACTCTAGATTTTCAGCCATTGTGTCTAACCCGCGAAAAATGTTGATAACTGATAACTGATTAATCCGTGATTAGTGAAATTGTCACCTTGAGAGTATTATCGGATTGGCTTTCGACCTTTATCCTTTTAATTGATCCGGCAAAAGGCGATCGAACGACGGCGATCGAGGACAGCCGATCATCGATCGAGGAGATTCTCTCCTTAAGCTGAGTGAGTTTAAATTCTCGATCGAGATTTTGCTGGGATACGGTGATAGCAGATTGATTAGCCTCTTCATTCCGCCGCGCTATAGCGATCTGATATTCGTATTCCCTCTGATTTTGGCTTTCTTTGGCGGCTCTTAGCCTTGCTTGAGCGATTTCTAGCTCCGCTCTCGCGGATTCTACCGCTTCCTTTAGTGCGCTGATGGATTCCTTGCGTCCCTGCTCAACTTGTTTGTATTCGGCTTCCCTAAACTTGTATTCTGCTTGGCGTTTTTCCCAGTTCGATCGCACTTCTTTAAGTTTCTCTGTTTCGTGTTCGAGCATCTCCAGCGGGATGCCCTTGACTTGGGCTATAGCCTCGATTTTTTTCTGCTGTAGCTCCACTTCCCGATAGGCTTGTTCGATCGCTGCTTTGGCAAAATCCACATTCGCCCGGGCTGTGATAAAAGGATCATTACTGAGGGCGCTCTGATAATTTCGCTGGGATTGGGAGAATTTTAGCTCTGCTTGCTGTATTGCCGCTTCTTCGATCGCAAAGCTGGCCAGTGGGATTTCCCGGATGGGGGGGGATATTCTTAATTGCGGTACTGGTGTTTGTTCGATCTTGGCGATCGATAGCAGGGTTTCTCTTCGCTCCCTGTTGAGCCTCGATCGCTCCCCATCGCGATCAGCGATCACCTGTCCCCTGGTGACTTTATCCCCTTCTCTCACTTTTAGATCGTTGGGATTGGCGATCGATAGATTGATTTTCAGGCGCTTGGGTGTGGCGCTTTTGCTAGGGGTTAAGTTTATTTCCGCTTCCACTGGTCTGTTTGTGGTTGAGGTCGGCTGTGCCAATGCGATCGGTGTGGTTAGTAGTACAGCGAGAAGAATAGATCGGATCATGTCAGTGGAATGGGGCTGGTGTGATGATTCGTGCTGTCAGGGTTCCGTAGCCAAATTGTCCCGATAAAATCTCGATCGCTTTTTCGATCGGGCAGTAGGAGAGATCAATCAGGTTTCCAGATTTGGTTAGGGTCGGGTATTGGTCCGGCGGGTTGGTGTTGAAAATATCATCGGGTTCATCTATTTCCAGCTTGCCGCTTAGATAGATGCCGCTTGTCTGATCGCTTAAGGCTTGCAGTATGCCATTTACCTCATCATCATTAAAGGTGATCACCTTTTCCCGGGTGGTGGCCGTCTTTCCTGTCTCTGCCGTGATCCGCGAGATGGTGATTTGATCCTCGGTTTTATAGATTCCTCGGTTATTTTGCACGATGAAATCTTTCCCCTCTTGGGCGATCAGAAAGAATCGGCTATTGATCGAGGCTCGATCGCTTACCTTATTTCCTTGGATATTTACCCAGATATGATGATCGGCTCCGTATCGATTGTACGCGGCTTCCACGCCCTCTTTAACCCCTAGCAATTGATTGAATGACAGCATTAATCCTCCTGAAGATTGCACATTGATCGACCAGATCGAGAGTAATAGTGCTAGGCCTAGCACCCAATACTCGATCGTGCTGCCAGTCCGCAGTCGGAAGTTAGGGTTATTGCCGTAGATGGCCCGCACGGGTGAGGGGTAAAATAAGCCCACACCTTCCTTGGTAAAGGTATCGGAAAAACAGGATAGTAAATGCCCCAATGGTAGGCATAGCCAAAGTTTCAGGGAGAAATAATAGGCGATCGGTAGAGAGATCAGCGCGATAATCCCCGTCGCCATTAGCGAGTGGGTGATGGTTCGGTGTGAGTATCTTTGTTCTATGAAAGATGCGATCGGGTAACAAATTCTGCCCATCATTGACTTAGTGGTATCGAGATCGGGAAGTTGGGAGCCAATGATCGATAATCCAAGGCCTAGGGGCGTAATTTCGCCTAATAGTAGGGTAGTTCCCGCCACTGATAGGGCGGCGTGGGTGAGGGCCATCATATCGGTATCTCGATCTGTATGTCTTTCCGTTTATTGTTAGATGGGTGCTGGCGGTGGCGAAAATAATGGATCGATTGATCGCCCTCTCTTCGGCTCCCCATATACTGCCAAACCTCCCCCTTATACTCACAGGCTCGATCGCCTTCTAAGAGTTCGAGTTCGTTCCATATCGCTTCCCATTCTTCGGGTAAAAGATTCATCATTATTTTTTTCCTAAAGGCTTTCTTCTTGCGGCTTGATTTAAGCCTATTCCCATATAGCGCAGGGATATTGCGATCAGCATTGCTATCCCTCCGAAAATATATAGCGATCGATCGCCTAGCCCCAAACCGACAAATCGGATAATCCCTAGGGCCGTAAAAATAGCATTGATAAAGGGCGCGACATTGACGTATTCGCTTCCTTTTCCTTCTGGGAAATGGCGGCCTAGTTTCGCCTCTTGTACTGCTTGCTTGGCCAGCATGGGATTAGAGCCGGCGATCGATTGTAGGCGGGCTATTTTGCTAAGCTTTTACGCATTTAAGTTACATTGACAGCATTACCCTTATTTTTAAGTTTTCTACTCCATTTAATAATCAATCCCCCTTCATTTAAAAGCTGATTGACTACTT
>NZ_JADBTF010000060.1:0-5544 GCF_020246295.1 Microcystis sp. M090S1
TAGGGCATACCGGAACCTTTGGGCTCGATCCAATAAACGCTTGGGGAGAGAATACCTCTACTTTTTCAGAAGCAATTCTGTCTAAGCAAGTAATCTCTGTGAACCAAGAATCCCCGTCTCTTTAGAGCGGGGAGTGTCAACAAAAGAAACTTTTCCGGTTGATTGTCCTTTTAGCCAAGAACAGGTTTTAAATTGGGATTATTTTCATGAAAATACCTTTTGAACAATGGATATAAGTAGGGAGGCACAATTATTTGTAGGATGGGTTAACGGTAGCGTAACATGAGCGGGCGTTGGGTTTCATGCTTCAACCCAACCTACGTTCTTTTGAACAATGGATATGGCAGTTTTAGGAGAAAATCGCCCTGCTGTCAAGACTGATTTTTTTCTTGCCAAATAGCTAAGGCCATTTGATGAACAAATCGCCAAGGTAGATGATGCTGACGGGCAATTGCGGCACAATCTTCGTATTCTGGTTGTACGGTAATCGGTTGATTAATTGACTCTTTGTAGGCAACTTTTAGCCGAATTTTACCATAGACAGTATCGATCGATTGTATCTCTCTTTTTAAGATTGATCGCTCTTGAATCGTCCTTCTAATGCCTAAAGTTGTGGTTTCCTGAAAGATCATATTTTCACAAATAGCAATTTTATCCAAGCCACAAATTACTGTCAAGAGTATCCCTAAACGAGATTTTTTCATAGTAATTGCTTGACTAAATACATCTAAAGCCCCTGCTTGTAATAAAGCCTCGCTTAAGTAGGCGATCGCTTGCGGATTTAAGTCATCAATTTGAGTTTCTAAAACTGCCACAGTTTCAATTTCATCTAGCTTTTCTGATTCTTTTTTCCCTAACCAAAGCCGGACAAGATTGGGAATCGGTAAATCTTTTGTCCCTGCCCCTAAACCGACCTTTTCTAACTGTATTTTGGGCGGTTTACCGAAACTTTTAGCTAAAGTTGTCACAATAGCTGCCCCCGTGGGTGTTACTAACTCCGCTGCGATGCCATTACTATAAATTGGTACTTGTCGATTACTTAACAATTGTACTACTGCTGGCACGGGAACCGGTAAACGACCATGGGCGGCCTGAACTGTACCGCCGCCAGTGGGTAGAGAAGAACAGTATAATTCACTCACCGATAGCCAATCCAAACCCAAACAAGTCCCGACGATATCAACAATGGCATCGGTTGCCCCCACTTCGTGAAAATGCACCTTTTCCGGCGCGATCCCGTGAACGGCTCCTTCTGCGATCGCAAGTTGTTGAAAAACCGCTAAACTCCATTCTTGGACTTTCTGGGGTAAATTTGCCTGTTTGATTAAATTTTCAATCTCCGGTAAATGGCGAGCGGGGGTATGATGGTGATGGTGGTGATGATAATCGGACTTCTCGGCAGTGACATCGACGTGAACCTTAGTGGCAATTTGACCGCGACGATGCACTTTTTCGGCCCTTAACTGATATTCATCCTCGATTCCTAAAGTTTTTAGTTGTGCAATCAGGTATTCTAGGGGGACTCCTAAATCTACTAATGCCCCTAAACACATATCCCCGGCGATTCCCGTGGGACAATCCCAATAGGCGACGATTTTGCTATCATGGCTACTATTTACTCTCTCCATCCCGAAAATCCCCAGCAACGTTCTATCCAAGAAATCTGTCATGCCCTTAAAAATGGGGCAATTATGCTTTATCCTACCGATACTGTCTATGCGATCGGTTGCGATCTCAATGTGAAATCCGCTGTCGAACGAGTTCGCCAAATCAAGCAACTATCTAATGATAAACCCTTGACGTTTCTCTGTTCTTCTTTGTCGAATATTTCCGAGTACGCAGTGGTCAGCGATCATGCCTATAAGATTATGCGACGAGTCATACCCGGTCCCTACACTTTTCTCTTACCGGCGACTAAATTAGTGCCGAAAGTGGTGATGAATCCGAAGCGGAAAACCACCGGTATCCGGGTTCCCGATCACGTTATCTGTCGCACTATTCTCGAAACCCTAGAAAATCCCATTATCTCTAGTTCTGCCCATCTTCCCGATCAGGAGGGGGATTTTCCCACCAAGGGATTAGAATCCGCTAGGTTATTCGATGCCCTCGATCATATCGTTGATTTAATTATCGAAGATGGTTCGGCTCCCGGTTCGGAAGTGTCAACAATTGTTGATTTTACCGGCGATCAACCGGAGATTGTGCGTCAGGGTTTGGGTTGGCCGGAATTACAACAATGGTTTTAACGAAGGCAGGGGGCAGCAGGCCGCTTTGTTCTCCCCACACCCCACTCCCCACACCCCACACCCCACAACTTGACACTGATAACTGATAACTGATAACTGATAACTGTATCGGTTATTGCGACTTTTTATTTCCTGAAAACCGCCTTGTGGAAGTCAAGTTAGTTGCTTAAGATAGAGGTAATCGCAGTCAGAGAAAACCTCTCAAGGAAATTATTACTATGGCTTTCACTCTTTATTCTCCCTTCCTAGAAATTAATTCTGTCCAACGTCAAATCGATCAACTTTTTCAAGAAGTATTACCGACAACTTCACTGCTATCTCGTCCCCCGGTGGAAATCTCCGTTAACGAGGATTCCGTGGAATTAAAAATCGAATT
This sequence comes from Microcystis sp. M090S1, assembly GCF_020246295.1. Taxonomy (NCBI): domain Bacteria; kingdom Bacillati; phylum Cyanobacteriota; class Cyanophyceae; order Chroococcales; family Microcystaceae; genus Microcystis; species Microcystis sp. M090S1. Next base: position 2,623 of record NZ_JADBTF010000060.1, read on the forward strand.
ACCCGGTATGGATATTAAAGATATCGATGTGGAGGTTAGCAAGCAAATGGTGGCTATTAATGGGCAACGTGAATGCGCTGCCGAGGTAGAAAACAGCGAATTTTATTATGGTAAATTTAGTCGCTTGATTACCCTGCCAGTAGAGGTGCAAAATAGCCAAGTTACCGCTAACTATCAAGACGGTATTCTTTATCTCACCCTCCCGAAAGCGGTGGCAGAAAAAAATAAAGTGGTTAAAGTTAATCTTGGTTAGATGAGAAAAAGACTGGAGAATTTCTCCAGTCTTTGGTTTTATTTGTGGTCGCTAACTGTTAATTGGATTCTTTGCCATTTAGGTTGACGGGACGGGGTTGAATAACACCAAAACCGCCGTGATTGCGTTGATAGATAACATTGATTTCGTTCGTGTCTTTGTTGCAGAACATATAGAAATCGTGATCGACTAATTGCAATTGTGTTAGTGCTTCCTCAATAGTCATCGGTGGCATGGCAAAGTATTTCATCCGCACTACTTCCGCAGGTAATTCGGGAGTGCGATCGCCAATTAGGCTATCATCTAAGGGTTTCTCTTGCACCACCTCGCTAGTTTTAACGGGGGCGTTGGTGCGATGATCCACCAATCTTTCTTTATACTTGCGGAGTTGACGAGCGATTTTATCAGAAACTAAATCAATACTCGCGTACAAATTTTCGCTTCCTTCTTGAGCGCGAATCACTGTTCCATTAGCATAAACCGTTACCTCCGCTTTGTGGCGATCGGGAATGCGTGCATTCTTTTCCACGGAGAGGTGAACATCGACCTTTGTGGTTATGCCGTTAAAATGTTTCACCGCTTTCTCCAGCTTTTGTTCCACATAATCATGAATAGGTTCGGTGACAGCGATATTATTGCCCTGAATCAATAGCTTCATACTCACTACTCCATCTAAAAATTTTGCTATGGACTGCCCACATCAACTATTTTTAAGGGATGTTGATGCCAGGAATTTAATCCTCAAAAAAACTGCTCGATCGCGCTGTTGATTGAAAGTCAATTAGAGGTCACAGTCTAGATATTGTCGGTGTTCTCGTTCTCTTTTTTTTGTCGGATCGCGCGGAAAATTCATCGGGTCGAGCGCCTATTTGCAACTGGATTTATCTACCTCTATTCTAACAAGTTTCTTTAAACCTTCTCTTAACAGAAATGCGAAGTTCTGTTAACTTTCATTTAAAGAAACTGATTTTTGCCGCCAGCAAGGGAATCCGGTGATTGTTTCTCCTGTTCGACGGTTAACCTCGGAATAGATGGGATAACCTTAGATTAGCACTTAGTATTCTTCCCAACATCTATATCTTCCCTTCTTTTAATTTTCCTTTGCGCTCCTTCACATTTCTTAAATAATTTGACAAATCTCGCCATGAATGCTCAAAAAATACCTCGTCTCTGTGGGCTAAAAATTCGGGCAATTACGCCCTATTCTTTGGCAACAGCGATCGCTGGTGGGGCGAGAATTGCTAATCCCGACTTACCTGATATCCTGCTAAGTAGGGAGGCACAATTATTTGTAGGATGGGTTAGCGGTAGCGTAACATAATCGGGCGTTGGGTTTCATGCTTCAACCCAACCTACGTTCATCTTATATTTAATTCCACCCACCCACTTAACTAGCCTATACTCAACGGATTTAGTATCACTGTCGAGTCAAGAGGCAAAAATACAAATAAAGCGAGAACTGTCGCCCTTGCAGTTCCCGCTCTATTATTGTTGTATTGTTGGAGTATCTAACCCCCGAATATTGAGTTAAATTAGTACAAATCTTCTTCTTTGTGGGTGACGATCACACAGTCAGAAGTAGGATAGGCAACACAGGTGAGGACATAACCCGCTTCAATTTGATCGTCATCTAAGAAGGATTGCTCGGATTGATCAACGCTACCGGATTCGATTTTACCAGCGCAAGCAGAGCAAGCACCAGCACGGCAAGAAAAAGGTAAATCTAATTTTTTTTCTTCCGCTATATCGAGAATAAATTCATTATCGGGAACATCAATTGTATGCTCGCCATCGGGTGTTTTCAGGGTGACTTTATAAGTGGTTGTCTTTGTTTTCTTTGCCATAGGTTGTTCCTCAGTCTCAAAATCCTTTCTCTCCCCGTTTAGACTGAACGGGTCGAATGAGTTTCCTTTTTGATACTACGGGAAAATTTACCCGGCTCAACTTACCATTAGTAATGACAGCCTTAAATAAACTTAAAATAATATTTACTTATCTCTTGAGTCAAGAATACCAAATCCGTTTTTAATGGTATCATTAACTCCCAGTTCCCAGTTCCCAGTTCCCACCAACACTAAAGTTTTTTAGCCATCAGCTAGAAAAGCTAAAAGTCAAGAGTTGGGAGTGGGCGAGATGAAGAAGAAAAAAGCTTAATCCTGCAAAAAAGCGAGAGGATAACTCATATTCTCAGCAAAACCCAAGATACCTTGATCCCGATGCTCATAGGGTAAATTTCCTTGACTATCAAACAAAAAAGTCCCTCCCCGTTGGGTGAGATAACTGCTATCGGGGACATAGGTTGACCAATTGCCCAAAACTTGACTCATATTACGAAGTCTCAGGGTGGCTAATTCAAAAGGTCGCTGAAAACCTTGACCCCCAGCAAGATTGAATAGGGAACCCCGGAAGGGTGGTAAAGGCCGCGCTTGCATTGTTTCCTCCTCGGCAATTAATTGGGGAGCTTTGCGATCGCCAAGATAACCCCGCAGCACTTCGGCCAGAGTCCCCGGACTACCCACACCCGCACACTTGACATCCTCACCGCCGTAAACGGACGGTGATTCCCAAACCTCACGATTTAGGTTTCTGCTTCTTTCCCGAAGGATTTTTCGCACCTGCCTTAACAGATTTACTCTGTTCTGGTCTTATGGTCGCTCTACAGACTGACA
>NZ_JADBTF010000061.1:0-16536 GCF_020246295.1 Microcystis sp. M090S1
AAATAGGCTTTTCGAGGGTAATTCTTGTTTTAATTCTCCATGTACGCAGTCTTTAAAAGCCTCTATTTCGTTCCAAGACACGATTAAGAGTGGCTTTTAGGCTAAGTATAATTACTCATCGCGTAAGTGAGATGCTCCCTTAAGTTGTAATTTTCCCAGTTGCAGTTTTATTTGCATTTCCCAGACACTAGCAACGCTTAAAAATAAGCGATTATTTCGATCAAATAACAAATCTTGCCCGGTTAGTGATAGTTTTTCTGAGTTAATTGACCACCAAATAAAGCTATGGGTATCTAATAAAAGTTGCATGGGTTAAGTTGGCGGCAAGAGTTCATCGGTTAGGGGTTCGTTAAAGTCATCGCTGATCCAGCCTTGACCTTGATATAATCCCGCAATTCTACCTGTTGGGGTTATTTGGGTTTGATGGTGTTGATTGACTATAGATTCCAAAAAATCGAGAATTTCTTGTTGTTGTTGGACAGGTAATGTCTGAAGGGTTTGCAACAAAGGAGAATTGGTATCTAGGCCAGCATTGTTCATCACGATTTGATTTGAGGATTTTGGGGCAATACCTCAAGGATAGCATGGGTTTTCAGAGGTGAGGGGACAAGTTACGGATGCTGCGCTCGCACTACTGAAGTCGGATCGGGTTTCTCTGTCTCGTCTTCTGGGGATTGTTTATTCTGGTTCTGGGTTTTCTTTATAGAGATTGGGAGGGAAATGTAAAGATTTGTAAAATATTTATTAAATTGTAGCTTAGGATACAGTTTTTAGCGCGGTAGTGTGTATTGTTTTGCTGTCCGTTCTTGGCGTTGGGTTGGGCTGTTGTTTGACCTGAGATATGAGATTTGCGATCGCACTAGCTGACACGACTTATAATAATCTCTTTATCCTCAATCCCATCGGCAGGAATTTCCTGACTGCCAAGTTGTTGAAACTCCCCTAGTAACTGAAAAAAACGCTCAAATCCCTGCTTTTCATCGGGGCAATAGAGCAGGATAATTTTAGCCCAAGCATTAGATGTATGAAGATTGTATTTGTTTTCAACAAACTGATGAAACTCTTGATAGAATCTGATTTCTTCGGCTGTCGGTTCAATTCCTAACTCCCGTCTAGCAGTTTTATAACCCACTAAAAACATAAACAAATCCGACAGGGAAGGACGACCAATATACAGTCCAGGTCTAGCTTTAATCTTAGACAAAATCTCAAATAATCCGCCTTTTACTTCCATCTTTACCCTTCTCCTGCTTCAGTAATTATAAACTCTTCACTTTGGCAATGAAAATCTTTCAGCCAATCATCTCGTGTCATCCCTTGAGGAGACAGATTATCAAATACTCTTCCCCTTACTTCTACCCCATAATGTTTTCCATTGATCGTAATTGATTGATCATTCCCTATGCGATCGCTAATGATATAATCTTCGTCATGATAGCGCGTTTTCAGTTCGATCACTTTCCCCTCAATTTCGTTGTCTGTTAGCCACTGCATTACTGCTCTAGCACATTCATAACATTGATAAAGCTGGAATTGACTGACAATATTGCCAATTTCTTGATCAATTTGGGAATCGGTTAACTTAACCACTCTCTCACTCCAAAATGAAAGCTGGTATCCCTAGTCTATCAGCTGGTTGGTGCGAGGTAATCCTGTTTAATTTAGTTTGCGATCGAGTTGAGGATCAGTCAAGGGAGAAGGCAAAGGCGAATCCGACATACTGCGCCACAATATCTCACGGAATGAGGATAGTTCGCCTGAGAAGGAGTAAAAAAAACAGGGGAAAACACCTGAGACTCTTTGCTCTGTGAATCGCTAATCGGGGAAAGGAATGTAAAGATTTATTAAATTGTAGTTTTTAATACTTTTTTGACGGGGATAGTGTGTATGATTCTGTTGTCTGCCTTTGGGGTTGGGTGGGGCTGTTTAAGCGGTTGATTGATATAATGACAATGTATTTACCAAGCAGTCAAAAATGTTGCTGAAAATCATACAAATCGGCAATTCTCAAGGAATTACAATTCCTCAAGCGATTATGGAACAGTGCGAACTCACTGATGAAGTCGAAGCGATAGTCGAAGGTAAAAAAATTATTCTGAGTGCTAAAAAGAAGGTGAGAGAGGGGTGGACTGAATTATTTGATGACGAACCGCTCGAAGCAGAGTTACAGGATTGGTTAGGAGTGGAAAACGAGTTCGAGCAAGAAAATCAATGGTAGAAAGATTTGCTGTGGTTCTAGTGGAACTCGATCCGACTAGGGGTTCCGAACTGCAAAAAACCCGACCTTGTGTTATTGTTTCCCCTAGCGAGATTAATGCTCGGTTGAGAACAGTAGTCGTCGCTCCCATCACCAGCACAGTCAAAAAATACCCCACCAGAATCCCGATTGACCAAGAAAATGTGCGAGGTAGTATTGCCTTAGACCAAATTAGAGCGATCGACAAAACCCGAATCGTTGCTCAAATTAGCCGTCTTGACGAACAAATGGCAATGTTAGTAGCTGATCGCTTGGTTGAATTTTTTCACTACTAATTTTTTTTTGGATTATAGTTCGCAAAGAGGGAATATCTCAATCTTCCCCTGTGAATCGCTAATCGGGGAAAGGAATATAAAGATTTATTAAATTGTAGCTTTTGATACAGTTGTGGGGGGGGGAGTGTGTATTGTTTTATTGTCCGCCTTAGACTTTATCGAATTTCAAAAAACAATGATTATTGCTAAACAGCTTTTTGCCTTAACCACTTGTGCTACATTTATTGGAATTTTAGTAAATATTGAGCCAAGTCTTGCTTTCAAAAGTTCATTAAGAATTAAGAATGAAAAAGATGATCTTGTAACAGTTGATGTGAGAGGAACTGTGCAAACAATAAGTGGAGAGTTAGATTTAGGCTCAATTTATCCTTTTCCTGTGGTAATAGCTCCAGGGGATGAGTCACATATTAGATTTAATGTTCCAGATTACTTAACAGATCTTCATTATATTATTGATGATCCTGGAGTTATTTCAGAAACAGCATTTGGATTTGTCGGTGGTTCTAGTGGCTCGTTTTTTCTTGAAAATTACATCAATAGTAGTCTTTCTAACTTAGCAATTATAAATAGCAACGAGTTTTTGGCTCCATTACTATTTAGTTCAGGTCGCTCAACAAACTTATTCATAGGAATTGATCTAAATCAATGGATTCCATCACTAACCCAATTTCAAGCTGGTGATTCATTTAACTTTGTAAATGGAATATCGTCAAGCTTACCTGGTGTTATCGTCGGTACTACGCCAGTAAGCTTTTCTTCTTCAGTAGGCTGGTTTACAGCGAATCCTTATACTGGCTCTGGATTTGTAATAGCTGCATCTGATGGAGATACTATCCCCGAACCTTCCTCAACCCTCGGTTTCCTCGCTCTCGGTACTCTCGGTGCAGCTTCAACCGTGAAGCGCAAACTAAAACCCTCCAAATCTACCGAAAAAGAAACCACAAAAGTAGGCTAAATTGCTTCTAAAAATACCATGAATGCCCCTTCATTTAGTCAGTTGAGGGGGTATTTTTGGCATAACTCTCTCAATTCCCATGATTTTAAGGAGGATGGTTTATCTTGCAAGCCGAGAGCTGCTACAATCTAAGATGACTGGTTATAGATGCTTTCAAGATGACTAAAACAGCAGAAACCCTCAAAATAGAACTTGCTCAACTTTCTGTGCAAGATCGCGCTGAACTGGCTTACTTTCTCATCCATTCCTTAGATGAAGGTGTAGATGACAATGTTTTAGATGCTTGGGATAGAGAATTAACTCAAAGATTAGCCGAAATTTGTGCTGGAACAGCCAAGGGTGAACCATCGGATAAAGTATTATTGGAATTACGAGAGAAATATTCGTGAAACCTGTTATTATTCACAGTGAAGCAAGACGAGAACTTGACAATGCTATTCAATATTATGAGAAGCAAAAGATAGGATTAGGGCTAGATTTACTATCTGAAATTGAACAAGCTCTCGAAAAAATTAAAATTAACCCTAATCTGGGAACAGACCATACTATCGAAGGGATGCACCGTTATCTCATTCGCCGTTTTCCTTACATCATCTTTTATGTAGAATTTGAAGCATCTATTTGGGTGGTTGCGATCGCACATGGAAAACGTAAACCTGATTACTGGAAAAAGCGAAATTTAGAATAATCGAGATACTCAAACCTAAACTAAAACCCTCCAAATTTACCGAAAAAGAAACCACAAAAGCCAGCTAAATTGCCCACTAAAATACCAAAAATGCCCCTTCATTCAGTTAGTTGAGGGGGTGTTTTTTTGCCCGTTGCACCAGAGCGACTTTAAAACAAGTTTCTTCAACTTTTTCAGGGGTAATGGCGATCGCTATCAGTACAATCAAAAAAACCCCAAAATCTGAATCGCTAGTCGAGGAATGCAAAGATTTGTTAAATTGTAGCTTTTGATACTTTTGTGGGGGGGGGGAGTGTGTATCCTTCTGTTGTCTGCCTTTGGGGTTGGGTTGGGCTGTTGCTTGATCTGACGATATGAGATTTGCGATCCTACTACAAACTTTTTAGAACATGAAAACAACTCAATTATTAAAGCCATATCACCTTTTTGCTACTGTGGTAACAATTGCTATTACAGTACCTGCGTTAGAAGTTTTTGCCTTACCTAGTAGATTTCTACCAAATGCACAGCCTGGTGTAACGCCTGATATAAACAATCCTAGTACCTTTATTCATTCGTATGGACAAATGATGCCCACAATGTTTGATCAAAATGTCCAAAGTTCAGTAGGACAATGCGGAACAATTAAATTCGACTATAATACGTACTCCGATAATCCAGGAGGCAACGTTTCAGGTGGTGCAGCACTAGCGGGAGGTTTTTTTCTTGACAGTCGTAGATGTATGGTACTCGACGGGTTTCAATTGCATTGGGTACAAACGGTTATAGCGACAGAAACGGCTGCCGGAGTTGCAGACTGGATGCTTCCCCCGATGAACGCGGGATGGTTTCCTGATGCTCCACCTGAAGATCCAACTTATAGTGGTGAGGGTCTTTTACCAGGGGTCAACCCACCTAACCCACCGGGAAATCCTACTGTAGCTTTCTCAGATTTACCCAATCGAAGTTTTGCTGGCGGAAATGAAAGTGTTCTATTCGAACTTGGCCTAGTTGCTATTTCTAATACGGCGAATATTGAAATGATGGGGATGATGTTTAAAGAGGTTAGAGTGATCGATACATTTCTTTGGGGTTTTGATATTAATTCTGTAGCTCCCTTTGATGTTCAGGATGTAGTAGCTTTTCCGCCTATATCATGGGGGGATCCTACAGCAACTTTTTTAAATACTTTAAATGAGTTTTATGATGGAATGGGTGGAGGTGATCCAAATGCTACACCTCCAAACTCAATGCCTCCCAAAAAGAGCGAAAAGTTTAAATTCTTCAACAACGATATGGCTTTCAAACTCCTTCCTCGGAATCGTATTCCTGAACCCACCTCTCCCCTTAGCCTCCTCGCCCTCGGCACTCTCGGCGCAGCTTCAACCCTCAAACGCAAACTAAAACCCTCTCAATCCACCGAAAAAGAAACCACAAAAGTAGGCTAAATTGCTTCTAAAATATGACAAACGCCCCTTCATTCAGTCAGTTGAGGGGGTATTTATATCGTATTTTTATGTTATCTTGAGGGGATTTATACCGCTTTGCGGAAGGCAAAAGTCTTATACCATAAGCCTTTCATGTTCCTAATTTTTACAATCCAAATCAATCATTAATGTTACCAGTGTAAAATAATTAAAAAATAAGTCCACATCCCTATAACTTTGACAACTTTACTCTTCTGGAATAAACTGATAAACCAAACGATGCTGACATAACAAATTAAACCTTTAGCCAAGCAAAAATATCCACTGCTGATATTGACCAACCTTCTAATCCTTTAATCACTGCTAAAGGCTCATTATTTCCTTCAGTTGCAATATGTACTTTCGGTAATCCTGTTTGAAAAACGGTGACTGACTTGGCTGAAGGATCAATCAACCAACCTAATTCTGTTCCTTGTTGTAAACAGAAAATAATCTTTTCCATCCCTAAGGTAACAGATTGTTCAGGAGACATAATTTCAATAATCCAATCGGGATAACGTAAAAATTGATCAGCCATTTCTCCATCTAGATCTCTTGGCAAATTCTCCCAACGAATCACCGCAATATCTGGCACAATTGAACGTTCTGCAAAAGTACAACGCAATTCAGGTAGAGCATAAGCTAATTTTTGAGGTTTAGTCTGTTGATTAATGGCAGAGGCTAACTCAAATTGTAAGATGCTGTGTTTTCCTTTGGCCATAGGTTTTTGAGTGACAATTCCATGATAATATTCCCTCGCAGGCTTAGTTTCTGGAAGGGCAAGAAATACTTCGAGGGAAAGGACTTGTTTATCTTCTATTGTGGTAAACATTGATTGATTTCTCGGATATTGAGTTGTTTTCTATGATAAGCTCCTGACTCCTTACTCTCAGGTAAGTTTTTGATTTTTACCATAAGTCCAATCTAAAAATACGGGTTTTTCTTTAAGCTCTAGCACAAAAAATTTGATTAGCAGTGAGGTTTAACTCTGGAAAAATCCCTGAAATAAGACGTTGATCCTGTTTAAATAAATTACCTTGATATTCTCCATCGATTAATTGATAGATAGAAATGGTGGGTTCTTTGGGGCTGCCGATATATCGGGCCGAACCTTTGGCTAAATAATCGATAATCCAATATTCGGCAATTCCTAATTGTTCGTAGTCGTCGAATTTTTTCAGATAATCATCTCGCCAATTGGAACTGACAATTTCAATAATTAATTTAGCTGATGTTGCCAGAGAAATTGAGGAAGCGGTTTCCCAATAGGGATCGTTAACTAGATTTTCTCTGTCTAAGACAATAATATCGGGTAGATAACCTGTATGGGGGCGAAGGGGTTTTACTGCCGCAGTATTGGGGATAAAATAGGGCAATTGCCGTCTTCTAATCTCCAATCCTAACTCGATGGTCATAAAACCGCCAATTTCTTCGTGTTTTCCGATCGGTCGCATCATGGCCAATAATTTTCCTGCGATTAATTCGTATTGTTGTCCATCATCGGGATATTGATTGATATAGTCATCAAAAGTCAACAATTGGGGGATGGTTTGGGTTGTGGTCATGGCAGTTAGGGGGAATAAGAGAGATGATTTTTCTAGATTCTAACTCGATTAACGACGTTGCCACCAAGTCAATCCAGCTAGGGTAAATCCTACTAAAGGCATCACTACCATCGCTATCCAAAAAATAGCGTTAGCTTGCAGGGGATTTAAATTAATTCTTCTATTTTCTGGTTCCTTGGCCCGGATAGATAAGGTGGCTGTTTCACCACTGGCTAACCACTGCACAGAATTTAAAAATATATCTCCGTTTAACTGTTGTTCAAACAGTCCATCGCTGGCAAAGCTGGCATTACCAATCACGATTAATTTACCTTTTTTTCCCGTCAGGGCAACTCCTAGATCAAAGGGGCCAGCTAAATCTTTTTCAGGGTTAAACTGGAGATTCTGATCATTTAAATCACTCTCAGCCCACATTTTATCATTAGTAATCATTAAAGATATGGCTTCGATTCCTTCCACGGGAACGGTAGCGATGGGACGAGCAAAGGGAAAGATAGAAATACCGTTAGCAAAATCGCGAGTAATGGGATGATTGCCGTAATTGGTAATAATGGGACTAGCCGGTCCTAGTCCGATAATTTCCCCGGCACCGGAAGCATCAATAATAATCCGATTATCTAGTTTCACACCCCAAGCGGTTAATAAGGGTTCTAATCCGGTTTCGGTTTGAGGGTCAATCAGTAATAAAATTTTGCCCCCTTGCTCAAGATAGTTTTTTAAAGCGGTGACTTCCTGGGGAAATATTTTTCTTTTGGGACTGGCAATAATAATGACATCGGCATTATTGGGAATGGTGGAACGTTCCACTAGATTAAGTGGTTCTACTTGATAACCTTTTGCTTCTAAACTATTGACTGCTTGCCCTAAACCCCCTTGAGGTTCTTTGATGGCATTTTCTCCATGACCTTGCAGAAAGTAAGCGGTTAAAGTGCGATCGGTTTTAGCGGTTTCGATGGCGTTACTCAGTTTCGCTTCGGTGAGACTTTCCTCTTCACTAATAGTTTTCAGGGGTTGTTTTTTTTCACCATACTGTAGATAGACTCTAGACAGATTATCATTGGCTAGTTTTTTAAATTCTTGGACAATATTGGGTTTTTTCTCCGGGTTAACTATCTCGTACTGAAATTGGGGATTTTTGCGTTGATAATTGGCTAAAAGTTCCTGTTCGTTGGCACTGATTCCCCGGGTTGAAAAAATCCAGACTTTGACAGGTTTTGACAGATTGGTTAATAGTCTTTCGGTTTGGGGGGATAAACTAAAGATTTGGTTTTCGGTTAAATCAACTCGATAGGGATAACGGAGGGCAAGAAAGTTAATTAAACCGATAACACCGAGGACAATAATAGTAGTAATGAGGGTTTGAGTGCCGGTGCGGGTACTTCTTTTTTGCCAAAAGTCTTTGGAAGTGATTACTAATAACAACAGCCACCCTAGAAACAGAATAGCCCCGGCAATTAATAACCCCAGAGAGAGGGATGACCATTGACCGGAGATTAACCCCACGGTTAAGCCAGCACTACCCAGAAATAGGGCGGGTATATAGAGAAATTTACTGTATTTTTGCCAGGATATCATAGTTAGTTTCTTTGATAACGGTCCGCTTCGATCGCTTGAGTAGTTAGGAAGATTCCCAGCAGAATATAACTGAGGAGGATGACTAAACTACTACTGTCAAAAATTCCCCGCACGAAATTGTTAAAGGGTTGATACCAAGATAGATGGGAGAGCAATTCTTTTAGGAAAAATCCGATCTGTTCTCCCACTTCTCCTCCGATGCGATCTCGAAAGAAGGTTTCGGCATTGTTAGCAATTACATCCAGTATCCAGATAAATAAGATGGTGATAAAGGTGATGATGTAAGCCAGGATAGAACTATTGGTGAGGGATGAGATAAACATCCCAATGGCTAGGATGGCCGCTGCCAGTAAAATTAATCCTAGATGAGCTAGTAAAATACTGGCTATATTCACCGGGGGAACTGCGGCACTAAAAACTACTATTTCGTAAATCCAGAGGGGGGTAATCATCACGGTAAAAAAGGCCAGCACTCCCAATAATTTACCGATGGCTATACTCCAATTGGTCAGGGGGGAAGTGGCTAAAAGTTCTAGGGTTCCCTGTTTTTTTTCCTCTGCGTATAATCCCATAGACAGGGCTGGCAAAATTACCAACAATAAAGAGGATAAAATCATGCCGATGAAAGTGGTCATAAATTCAGATACCACATCTCTGGCTACCAGAAATCCCGATTGTTCCTGGATACTAATATCGAGAATAATTCCGTAGAGAAGGGAGTTAAAGAAAAATCCCGCTACTAACCAAAATATCCCCATAATGATATAGGCATTGGCGGCGGTAAAATAGCTTTGAAATTCCTTGCGAAAAATCGCCCAGATATTATTGATCATGCCTCTCCTCCTGGTGGTTACTTTCCCCGCTGCCAATTACTTCCAGAAAGATATCTTCTAGGGTTTTACGGGTGCGACGCATTTCTAATAGGTTATAACCATTGTTGACAACTATTCTAGCAAGTTCTGCCCCTAGGTTTGTTCCCACTTGACCAACAATTTTGAGCAGGTTATCGCCGACTTTTGCCGCTTGCTCGACTTGCGGCAGTTGTTGAAGGATTTCTAGCAGGGAATCCCTATCACCCTCGATCTCAATTTCATAACTGGAACCGGCAGGGGTAGCGGTAGTAATATTATTGGCCACGATGCGACCCCGATTAATAATTGTCGCTCGATCGCAGGTAATACTCACTTCTGGCAAAATATGAGTGGAGAGAATAATTGTATGTTCTCCCGCTAAACTTTTAATCAGATTTCTCACCTCGATAATCTGTTTCGGATCCAATCCTACTGTCGGTTCATCTAAAATAATTACCGGTGGATCGTGTATGATCGCTTGGGCAATTCCCACACGCTGTTTATAACCCTTGGATAACTTGCGGATAATAACTTTTCTTTTTTCTAGTAACTGACATTTGCCTAACACTAAATCTACCCGCGCTTTTCTATCCCCCGATGAGATGCCTTTAATCCGTGCCACAAAATCGAGAAAACTTTCCACGGTCATCTCTGGATACAAGGGGGGATTTTCGGGAAGATAACCAATGCGACGACGCACTTCTAAGGATTGTTGATGCACGTCGTATCCTGCTATCCTTGCTGTTCCCGTCGTGGCGGGAATATAACCGGATAAAATCCTCATAGTCGTGGTTTTTCCCGCTCCATTTGGTCCTAAAAAACCGAGAATTTCTCCTTTTTCTACGGTAAAATCCACGTCACTGATTGCCGCAGTAGAACCATAAATTTTACTCAGATGTTCGACTTCAATCATAAGCTTTATCAGTTATCAGTTATCAGTTATCAGTTATCAGTTATCAGTTATCAGTCAATAGTGTTAAGTGACAAGTTCGGAGCTTTCTTTTAACTCGACGGAATCTAAAACCTAATTTGTTAAGCTAGAAGATTTTATGGACTTAGTTTCTAACCTTCTTTTTGGGTAGGAGAATTGCCAGATTCTTTCTTTTGCCTCTTGCCTCTTGCCTCTTGCCTACTGCTCACTGATAACTGATTTTTCCCAGACTATGATCCCGATTAATTTCTACCACTAGATGCGCTTGTTTGAGCAGGGGTGGGAGAAATAATTGCGGATGTAAACTTTTCCAAAAATACTTGACAAATTCCTCGATTTCTGATGGGTTCATACCTCCTTTTGCTTCGGCCGCCTGTCGCCATTGTAAACTGTAACGGTAGTCAAGGGGATAAAGAATAAGTAAGCGATCGATTTTTGACCACAGGGGTAGATATTCTCGCAATCTTTGATTATTATCCCTGGCGAATTGTCGGTCTTCTTCGCTATTAATCGGATCGGGGGCATGATCAAAGACTGTTTCTTCTACTGGATTCATGCCCACAAACCAACCCTCGAAAAAAAGAATATCAACTCGTTCCACTTGTTCCGCTGCAATTCTATCTCCTTGTCCTCGATGCAGGGACTTGTCAAAACGCGGGATTAAAATCGGACTTTCTTGCTGACAAACCTGTTCTAAAACTTTAATTCCTAATGCTATATCATGAGTACCCGGTGGACCACGCCAGCGCAATCTTTCATCCTTTTGACGCAATTTTATTCGCTCATTATAGGTCTTATAAATATCATCTAAAGAGAGATTATTTACTTTTAAATCAAAATAGGCTAAAATAATCGACATTATAGATGTTAGGGTGGTCTTCCCCGTGCCTTGGGGAGCCAAAATGCCTTGAATCAACGGTTTTGCGTGGCTGCGTAGCTCTAGCACCCAGGGAATCCAGAAGCGCCAACAGCTGATCAAAATCTGATTTGGCTGATTTATCCCTAACTCCTGACATTTTTGCCAGACTCGCGGCCAGAGAATCGTTAATAGTTCCGCCCTTTCCTGTAGGATGAGAGGGTTAGTCTGGTGAAAATTTAAGGATTCGATCTCTAGTAATTCTGCTAAATCCGCCTCAGTTAAGGGATTTTTGTCGATTAATCCCTGTAAAATCGTCAAAATCTTCATAGCTGTTATATCAGAATTAGCAAAAAAACTGTCCCGATGATTCAGGAATAATTATCTGGGGTTAGCCACCCATACCAGTGGATTAATCCCGCTCAAGATTCTTTTGAGAGTGTTTTTTAGGGTTATTTGCCCAAAAATGAAGGGTTTGCAGGCAGGCACGGATTCCCATTATATATATAAGTATATGTCAAGTCCCGTTTTTGGTCAAGGGGTTTGGTCAAAAATCTCTAGCTTTGTCTCCAGTTTCCCAATCGGTTAGACTAAGAATTATTCACATTACTTAACAAAACAGCCGATGAATACAGCTGCCCTGACGATAAAGCAAAATTGGCAATGGCAAGGACATTCGATACACTATGTGCAAGCGGGTACTAGAGTTGCGGGAAAACCCCCGTTACTATTAGTCCACGGTTTTGGCGCTTCCACCGACCATTGGCGAAAAAATGTGCAAGGTTTAGCCTCAGAATGGGAGGTATGGGCGATCGATCTGCTAGGATTTGGTAGATCAGCTAAACCGGATATTGTCTATAGTGGCAATCTTTGGCAGCAACAATTAAATGATTTTATCAAGGAAGTTGTGGGCCAACCGACGGTTTTAGCGGGTAATTCTCTGGGGGGTTACGCTTCTCTCTGTGTAGCTGCTAATCATTCCGAGAATGTTCGGGGATTAATTCTCCTCAATAGTGCCGGTCCCTTTAGCGATACAGAAAGCAATCGTCAGCCTAATTTAGCACAAAAATTACTGCGATCGATCTTGCTGCAACCCTGGTCCAGTTATCTCTTATTTCTCTATACCCGTCAACCAAAAACTATCCGCAAAACCCTAGAGAAAGTATATCTCGATCGCAGTGCCATTACCGAGCAGTTAATAGAAGATATCCGTCGTCCTTCCCTGGATGCGGGAGCAGCCAAAGTTTTTGCTTCTGTGTTTAAATCTCCCCGGGGGGAAAATGTGGATATTCTCCTGCAAAAGTTAAGCTGTCCCCTGTTGATGTTATGGGGTGAGGGGGACCCTTGGATGAATACTAGGGAACGCGGGGCCAAATTCCGTCAATACTATCCTTCTCTGACAGAATATTATCTAACTGCCGGTCATTGTCCTCACGATGAAATTCCCACAGAGGTTAACCGGTTGATTAGTGATTGGTTGAAAAGCTTATAGGTAGTTAGGGACTGGTTATCAGGTTTTTATTTTTTTGACGCTTATTTGACCTGAAAAAAGAGGGTTTGCAGGCAGGCACGGATTTCCATTCTATATATAAGTATCTGTCAAGTGCGGGGATTTGTCAAGGGTTTTTTTGAGAAAATCTGCCGGAATTTCAGGGGAGAAAATCGGAATCGAGGATTTGTTCGGGACTATAGGGGCAGCTTTCGGCAAAGATAGCGGCCGGTAATTGGCTTTTTTGTCGGACTCGCTTCACTGCTTTGGGGTAAATAACGGCGATTCTGGTTAGAAAATAGTTATAAAGGGTTTTCGACTCCAATAAAAGTTCTAATTCCACCCGAAAGTTACCGATTTCGTCCTGCCATTCCCGCGCACATCTTTCTCGTTCCTCCGGCCAGTATTGGTAGAGAAGCAGATGAATGAGCAATTGTAGGAGATAACTATCTACTTTATGTCTCTGTTCGTTCCCCAATGCTTCGATTTCTTCTCCGAGATGTTCCCAATCTAATACATCTGTCTGTTTTTGTCGCAGTTGTTTGGCCGTTTCTTCTAACCAAGCAAGATAGTCTTGTTCGTATAAGTCTTTAGTTGTCATACCCTATCCCCTTTAGTGCTGGTCAGGTATCAGGTTTTTATTTTTTTGACGCTTATCTAACCTGAAAAAAGAGGGTTCGCAGGCAGGCACGGATTCCCATTATATATATAAGTATCTGTCAAGGGCGGGGATTTGTCAAGGGTTTTTTTGAGGAAATCTGCCGGAATTTGGCCGGTAGGATAAGAGATTGTTTCACCTTTGCCTGTGGGCTACAATAAGCAGATGAGCAAGAGGATAGGATTACAGGAGTTTTGACAATGCGGTTACTACGGGTTCAAGTTCCTGACTTTCGAGTGTTAAAGAATATTGATCTTAGTTTCGAGAAAGACTTTTTTCCCCAGATATTCCCTATCGGTAGTCAAAATGGCGGTGGCAAAAGTACCCTTCTACAATTAATTTTTATCCTGCTTCATTGTTCTGGTGATCCAGAAAAAATAGAATATGTGGTAAATTTACTCCATCGATGTCAACTAGAAGATGAGTTAGACCAGAAAACCCTGGCTATTTTTGAAATTCTAACCGACAATCGGGAAGAAGTAAAACTAGATTTTTTTATTTGCAGAGATGCTTATGTAAAACAATTTGTATCTGATCTTGACGGACAAAAAGAAGATTTGGATACTGTTAACGTTGATGATTTTAAAATATCTGATTTTGAAAAATTAAAGGGTACTGAACAAAAAATCGACGAGCTAAAAGACAAACGTGACAAACTTGAAAGTATTCAAGAAAAATTTACAAGATTATTGAGACTAAACAGTAGAACAGAAAGAGAAAATTTAACTCAAAGATTGTTTGACCGGGAAGAACGCGAGTTTTTATTTGATCTACTCATTAAAAAACTGTCAGAGAAGAGAATACCATATTCAAATAATTACTCAACAGGTGATTTAGAGATAAGGCAAAAGTATATTCAAGATGAACTACGAGTAATGAGTAATGAAATAGACTCTTATTCTGATGACTATAAATCATTACTTAGAAGAATAAAAGTAATTAAAAATATTTTGGAAAGAAATAGCTTAATATATCTTTGTCGAGCCAAAAAACAGAAGAATGAAGAGATATTTTTGTTGTGTAAGTTTAGTCAAGCCACCCAAGAAGAATTTCAATTATTAATGAAAGAATTATCCTCAAAAATATTTTTAGCCGCACCTTCAACGCAAGTTTTTATCTTTTTACCTAAAGCTACTAACAAGAGTCTTTTTCAGATAAATCAAGGGAATCCAGACTCTAGTAACTATTATTTAGCCATGGCAGATATTAAAAAGAAACTTAGCAACTTATTTACCTACGATTTTCTGCCAGTTGAGCTATTGATTAATTACTTTATCATGGCTCGTGATCAAGATTTTGCCCAAGCTATAGAAACTGGTGAATATGGAAATAATTATCAACTAAGACGACAAAACTTAAATTCAATTTTATCCGACAAAGAAATTAATTTAGATAAAGATATATCGGGGATTACCTTTAAATTCAAAGGAGACACAAACGGAGAAGAATTATATCCAGAGGATTTGAGTCATGGGGAACTGAAGCGATTAAGTATCTATCTGTGGCTAAAGTATCGTAGGATAAAAGATGCGATTGTCTTGATGGATGAAATTGAGATTGCTCTCCATCCCGACTGGCAATATAAAATTATTGAGGACTTGCAGGAATGGGAACCTAGCAATCAATATATCTTAGCCACTCATTCCTATGAACTCTGTCAAGCTTTAACTCCCGCTCATGTTAAAGAGATAGAACCAAAACTATTGAAATAAAGATGGAGAAACTAACCCATGAGTCTTAGGGAAACGGAACTTTTAGAACATTGTCAATTTATTCTGGCAAACCGTCAAATTCGTAATAAATTTGTCATCCTCTGTGAAGGGGAAATCAAAAAAACTGCCAGCAGGTTATCTCCTCAATCCTATCGAGCTATGGAAGATTTTCCCGATGCTAATTTTTATAAAGCTTGTGTTCCTAGGGATTGGAGACAACAGATACCGACTTTTTTTAACTGTGGTGATAGAAATGATGTTTTAAATACTTACTTTAATCTTTTGCGTTTGCATGAAGAGAACCCAGAAGCTTCTTATTTAAATCCCCAGCAACTGTTCGCTATCGTCGATTTGGACTTACAAAAGAAAGATTTAAAAGATTTAGATGATTCCTACCCATTTAAGGATTTAGAGGAAATTTTTGAGGACTTATATGAAAAATCACTGATTAAAGTCAATCGGGTTAGACAGCATAGAATTTGGGTGACGGGATTGATTCATAAAGAGTCCTATTTTATTTTCCCCGATATTCAATCAATTCTTAGCGAACATTCGGCTGTTTATCAAAATTCCGCTGCTAGGCTAGAAAAGATTTATCTTGATATGGCAGATAAAATTAAGGATGATGCGGACTTAAAAAATAATTTTTCCAGAGTTAAAGGGAGAATCTCTCATTGTCAAAACCTAGAACTATCGGAAGTGGACAAATTACAGCTATCTTGGCAAGAACAATATCAAGTTAGCAACGACAATAGCCAATCGGAATTAGTGCTGGCTCTGTTGACTATCAAAAAAGCGAAGCAATATTGGTTAGAAGTTGAACCTCCAGAGGACTATACATCACCCCCAGAAAGATATAGAGAACAACTGGCACTACAAATAGGAAGATTTTATGCTCACAATAGCGATAATCCAAGCTGCCATATTTCCCATCTCCTAAAACTGCTGAAGCTAGAACTCAACCCCAGGGAGCAGGAATAAATTTAATCGCATTATTTGACCTAAAAAAAGAGGGTTCGCAGGCAGGCACGGATTCCCATTATATATATAAGTATCTGTCAAGTGCGGGGATTTGTCAAGGGTTTTTTTGAAAAAATCTGCCGGAATTTGGCCGGTAGGATAAGAGATTGTTTCACCTTTGCCTGTGAGCTACAATAAGCAGATGAGCAAGAGGATAGGATTACAGGAGTTTTGACAATGCGGTTACTACGGGTTCAAGTTCCTGACTTTCGAGTGTTAAAGAATATTGATCTTAGTTTCGAGAAAGACTTTTTTCCCC
>NZ_JADBTF010000062.1:0-3465 GCF_020246295.1 Microcystis sp. M090S1
AAATAAACATTATTGTTTTCCTGTATGGATAACTTTTATTGATGAACATCGATCGCACTATGCAAGAGGCAATAAGTATTTAGGGTGATAGGGAAATTTCCGCTAAATCCCCCACTTCCCCACTTCCCCACTTCCCCACTTACCCACTTACCCACTTACCCACTTCCCCACTTACCCACTTCCCCACTTCCCCACTTCCCCACTTCCCCACTTCCCCACTTCCCCACTTCCCCCACTCCCTACTCCTGTCTCCTGTCTCCTGTCTCCTGTCTTCTAAATTCTGCTGTATTGTTTCCCCTCATGAATATCGATCGCACTATCCAACTAGCTCATCAATTAGCGGACGCGTCTGGAGAGATTATCCGGTGCTATTTTCGGCAGCCCCATCTAGAAACCGAGACAAAACTCGATCAAGTTTCCTCAATAGTAACAATCGCCGATCAAGAAGCTGAGGAGGCGATGGTGGCGATTATTCGGCGAGAATTACCCGAAGATGGGGTTATTCGGGAAGAAGGAGCCAATATTCCCTCCCAAAGTGGTCGTTATTGGGTATTAGATCCGATCGATGGCACATCCTCTTTTGTCAAAGGATTGCCGATTTTTGGAACTTTAATCGGCTTAGTGGCAGAAAATCAACCGATTTTAGGAATTGTCGATCAACCGATTTTAGGCGATCGCTGGTTAGGAGTGAAGGGAAAAGCGAGTCTTTATAATAACCGGATGATTGTTAATCCCTACCGTCAAGATCGGGAACTTGTCTTAAAAAATGCCTGTTTAGCCTCCACCACTCCCTTAATGTTTATCACAGAACGACAACAAGCGATCGCTCGTCAGCTGCAAACCGTCTGCAAACGTACCGCTTTTGGGGGTGATTGTTATAACTATATGATGTTAGCCACTGGCTGCACTGCCATGCCGATGGTAATCCTAGAATCAGACCTGAAATACTACGATTTTTGTGCTTTAATCCCGATTATTGAAGGTGCGGGCGGAATAATTAGCGATTGGTCAGGTAATCCCCTACAAGCTGATTCTAGCGAAGTTTTAGCCGTCTCTAATTCCGGTTTATGGCGGCAGGTTTTAGAACAAATCAGCAGAGTGGGTTAGTGCCAATACTAAGATAATTAATCAACAGCTAACCCACCCCCGCGGCAATTAAACGGTGGCTAATTGAGGTTGGGGACGTTTGCTGTTACGGATACCTTCGATCGCCGTCCCGTAATCGGGGGCATTAAATACCGCCGAACCTGCTACAATCGCATTAGCACCCGCTTCGAGAACTTGCCAAGTATTAGCCGGTTTTAAGCCGCCATCCACTTCAATCCAGGGATCCAAGCCTCTTTCATCGCACATTTGGCGTAATTGACGGATTTTGGGGACAACTTCCGGGATAAAACTCTGGCCACCAAAACCGGGGTTAACGCTCATAATTAGGACTAAATCGCACAAATGCAGCACATATTCGATTAAATCTAGGGGAGTGGAGGGATTTAATACCACACCCGCTTGTTTACCGAGTTCGCGGATTTGGCAAAGAGTACGATGGAGGTGGGGAGAAGCATTATGTTCAGCGTGAACAGAAATAATGTCAGCACCCGCTTTCGCAAAGTCAGCCACATATTTTTCTGGTTCCACGATCATTAAATGCACATCTAAAGGTTTTTTCGTATAGGGACGAATAGCGGAGACAATCAGGGGTCCAATGGTGATATTCGGGACAAAACGACCATCCATCACATCAACGTGAATCCAATCGGCTCCTGCCTTATCCACAGCCTCGATATCGGCTCCTAATTTACTAAAATCCGCCGATAGGATCGAGGGAGAGACAACGATCGACTTCGAGCTTCCGTTTTGGGTCATGGCTAACTATAGAATTTCGTGTTTATATTTTCGTAACAATCTTATCAGCAATCAGTGATCAGTGATCACTAATCGGATTTGAGTTTTCAGTCGGGGTAATCCCAGAGCATTTTGTATAAATTGTAACAGACAAAAATTTTTAATTGTTGTACAGCAATAACCGCTACTGACAATCAATCATTTCTACTCTAGAATAAAAGATGTTGCAATCCCTTTTAGGGAATTTATTAGAAACTTGAGGTATATAAGTGTGACATAATCACAGTTTCGCATTTAACCTTCATAACCTGAAATATGAATATCATTGACGCTTTAAATCTCAAAAAACCCCAAGATTACCCTTCTAGAGAAGCCTATCAGCAAGACGTTGTCAAAGCGGTACAGGTCTTAATGCGTTTAGGTATTATGGATAGTCCCTCGGCCGATTTAACCGCTTCCCTAGACTCTATCCTTGAGAAATTACAAGAGGATGAACTGGCTATCTACGGTAGAAAACGCAGTAAACAAGAAATTATCGCCGATTTAAAGCAAGTTAATAGTGAAATTGCCGAACTCGATCGAGAAATAGCTGACTTAGAATGGCAAATTGCCCTCAAAAAAGCTGAAATATCTGTTAATGAGGCATCTTAGGTTTTTATCTTGATTCTGGTTCGTTTTCTCCAAACTGAGCGCAATAATCATCAAGACGGTTTTCCAGAAGCATCCTTAAGAGTTTAATAATAATTAGGGCTACGATCGCTAAGGGGATATTGCTGCCAAAGGTAATTCCGATCACCCCTTCCACTATATCTGCTGTCGTTCTCGTCGCTCTTCGATGATAAAAATGACAAAATTTTGCCTTAAAAGTCGGTGATTCAGTAGCTGTCTCGGCAATTTCTGCCAGTCCTTTCAGTTTTTCTGGTGTATCGTAGGAAGTATATTCATTCTCCAGTTGTCTGCGCTGCTCTTCCAACTGACGACGACGCAGACGAGCAGACTCTAAACGGCGCTGAAAAGCTTCCAGTTCTTCTAATTCATTAAAAGTGTTCATGGGTGATAACATTTTTGGGTAAGAGCAGGGCTTTCGTTGTGTAGCAATTCATTCTTCATATTCTGATTTGACAACACAGGTTTCTAACATACCAAAGCATGGAGGGGAATATCGGGCCGGTTAGCAAGTTTCGGTTTAGCGATAAACCAAGCGCCATTGGCCTAAGCATCGATAACCTGTTTAGCATAGGGATTGGTGTCGGATAATTCCAAAACCTCGTTAAGGGTCAGCAATTCTCCCTTGAGTTCTTCGGGCGGATTTTTGAGTATTTCGCATAATTCCGCCGTTTGTTGGGCATTGAGGGGAAGGGGAGGGATACCTAATTTCGCTCGCTCGGCAACGTGTCGGTGATAGGCTTCTAACATAGGTCTATTGTCTCCTAGTCTTCACTTGTGACGGTTTCTTCCTAGGTTACTGGATTTTTGCTAGTCTCTGAATTTCTAGGTTAACGAGAGATGACTTTGCTGTTTGACTTCCATAAAATGAGAAAATAGCGATCGATTGACTATATTGAGGCTTAGATAATGGCTATCACCGATTCTGATCTAGATTTAGCACAATATATCGACCAT
>NZ_JADBTF010000063.1:0-3587 GCF_020246295.1 Microcystis sp. M090S1
GAAGGTCTTAATCCTATATTCTTGCACTAACATCGGATTTTAACAGGTCAAAAGCCTTATTTTAAAAGGGTTTTACCATTATTCAGCAAACCCTAAATAGGGTTTGCGGCAAAAAGTTTTTCGTGGGGGCAGGGTGTAGCCCCCCAACCCCCCCGACATCGGGGGGGCAGGGGGGTGTAGGGTTTTACCGATTTTGAGGTAGTCAGTTACCTAATTTTCAGGGAAAAAGTCCCGGAATTTTACCCCCGATCACTCCAATGTCCGGCACTTTTTGAGGAAAAAAAAGTCTAAAAGCCTTATCCAACAAGGTTTTTAGATTTATTCAGCCAGCCCTAAATATAACTTAACTCAGTAAAAAAGACTTATTCGGATGGACAAGAAAGCCTTTTTTTAGGGCCTCTCGTCCTAATAACATCCGAAAACCCATGACATCGCGATTAGTCAAGGTTAATTCGATCGGCCATTGACGACCGCCAAGCAATACACTTGTTCTGATAACGGGACGTAGTTGACTTTGACCACCGGAATTTTTTACCTGTCGCCATTCGAGGATTTCTGCGGTGGTGGTGACAGTGTGGTGACTATCTTTTTGGTAGGGATGAACTTGAAAGCGCAGCCAATTGCGATCGCCATCTCGAAAAGGATGCAGATGAAAAGCGTGTAGGGCCGAGGAGCGAGCGCCTGTATCAATCTTGGCCTTTATTTTGGTAATGCCTAAATCGGGTAAATCCAGCCATTCTCGCCAACCGATGATGATTTTATCGGGTTTCATCCGTCTATTTAGTTTTTTCTTCTTCAATTTCCCGCTGCATTTGGGCGATTTCCTCGGGAGTCATCGCTTCCAGGCGTTTTTTAAAGACGGCATCTTCGTAATCTTTGCGCTGTTTGCCGTAGGTCATATTATCGGTGGCGACTCGAAACAGATAGGTAAAAATCCAACCGATGACACCACCCACCAACACCGCTTGACTCCAAATTCCCGCCGAAGCACTATCTAAACCAGTTTTTTGCAGGATAATGTAGAGGATGCCGCCCATAGCGAACATCCCTATACCGATCCCGATGACATCAATGCGTCTCATGGGTTTTTTTGGTGATAACTTAAGCTTTTAGGGTACGACGTTGGGGACGGAAGTTAAGGAAAGGACTTAACAACAGCATCCCGGGGAAGAAAAAGCTCATCAGAAAGTACATAAACCCTCTTTCCCAAGAAGATGCCACATACCAGCGCGTATTGAGGTAGTAGTAGACAACGGCGGGAATGACGAGCAAATACAAGACACTGAGAGATAGGTAGATCAGGGCGATGATAATGGTTTCTTGCGTCAGAATTGATTGCATAAGGATTGATTTTTCTCAATAGCTGTCGGTGAACGGCAATTCACCTGCTGATTATTTTACCCCCTCTTTCCCCCTTTGCGGCGATCGAATTGGCGGGCTAAAATAATTTACTGAAAATACTCTTGCCAATTAAATTATTTGTGATATGATAAAAAATTGTCGGTTAAATAACGGGGGCGTGGCGGAATGGTAGACGCTACGGACTTAAAATCCGTTGAGCCTTATAAGCTCGTGAGAGTTCGAGTCTCTCTGCCCCCATCGATCGGAGTCTATATTTAAACTGAGTACTGGGTATTTTAGTACAAATGCCCAAACTGCCTTTCCCTGCCCCCAGGAAAAACTTTTTCAGCCAGCCCTATCTAAAATATCCAATAATTCTAGGGGATGATGAATAAGATGATCGGGGTTAAATTGAGTGAGAATTTGAGGGGAATTAAAGCCCCAAGCAACGGCCACCACTTGCACTCGACTTTTTTGGGCAGCAGTAATATCTCTAGTTTCATCGCCGACATAAATCATTTCATCGGGGCAGAATTTATTTTGTCGGATCAGGCGATCGATAATTTTGTGTTTGCCGAATAAAGGCGTTCCCGAATAGATAAAATCAAATAAACTTAAGAGTTGATTATTTGCTAAAAATATAGTGACGTTTTCCTTGGTATTAGAAGTTATTATTCCTAATCTATAGCCTCTTTCTTTAAGAGTGGCGAGGCAGTGATGCCAGCCATGGAAAGGTTTCAGACATTCAATTTGTTTATTTAATTCCCGTTTAACTCGATAGAGTAAAAAAGGGATTTTAACGGGGGAAACTTGGGATTGTTTAATAATTTCTTGGGAACTAAGGTTTTTTAGTCTGGCCAAATCTTCCTCGTTGATGGGTTGATAACCAAAATTTTTAGCCAAACGATTGACAATCTCCACGAAAGTATCGTGGGTATCGGCGATAGTACCATCAAAATCGAACACGACTACTTTAATTGTCATCTTGTGCGGGGTTAGGGGAATGAGCTAAATTAGCTTGGGCATTACGTCGCCACTGCTGGGGTTTAATTCGACGCAGGGCTGACGAGATGAAACGACGATCCCACTCCTCTATAGTTAGATTAGCTAATTCCTCCAACCTTGGCGAGAGGTTTTCGGGACGAGGTTGAAAATCCTCCACGTCGGTAACTTGGGCAAAACGTTGATTCCAAGGACAGACATCTTGACAGATATCGCAGCCGGCTACCCAACCTTGTAAATTCTTGGCAATTTCTGTAGGCAAAGTTACAGCACGATTTTCGATGGTATGGTAAGCAATACAGCGATTAGCATCCACCACAGAGGGACTAACTATTGCTTGGGTGGGACAAGCGCTTAAACAACGGCTACAGGTGCCACAATGGTCACTATGGGGTCGATCGGGTTCTAAAGGTAAATTAGTTAATATTTCTGCTAAAAACACCCAACTACCGTAATTGCGGGTAATTAAGTTACCGTTCTTGGCAATCCAGCCGATCCCTGCTCTTTGCGCCCAAACTTTATCCTGTACCGGTCCTGTATCCACATAGTAACGGGTTTGAATTTGCTCCCCCTGACTTTCTAACCATTGACTGAGGGCTTTTAATTTTTTACTTAATACTTTGTGATAATCCCGTCCCCAAGCATAACGGGAAATTTTGCCATGGTTTTGCTCTGGACTGTGTTGCTGGGGGGTGTAGTAGTTAAGGGCGAGACCAATTAGCGATCGCACTTCTGGCCAAAGAGTTTTGATATCCTGTCGTTTCGGGTTAGTCATCCAATCCATATCAGCGTGATAACCCCGCTCTAACCAGCTTTTTAGATGGGATACCGCCGAGTCTTGGCTGTCCACAGAGGCAATACCGACCCCATGGAAGCCCAACTCTAGCGCTTTTTCTTTGATTTGTGTTTCTGTCAGCATAGAAATATCTTAAGTCAAGTATTTGTAACAATTATTTACAATTATCAATTTATTGAGCCAAATCCCAGGCTGAACAGTTAGAAACCATGCGCGATTTGGTTAAAAAAGTCAGCAATCCGATTACCCGATCCTACGGTATTCTCAGTCTTAACACCAAACTAGCTTTCTGGTATCAATTAGCGGAATTGACATCCTCACCGCCGTAAACGGACGGTGATTCCCAAACCTCACGATTTAGGTTTCTGCTTCTTTCCCGAAGGATTTTTCGCACCTGCCTTAACAGATTTACTCTGTTCTGGTCTTATGGTCGCTCTACAGACTGACA